>JBJKSR010000241.1:0-4246 GCA_046703965.1 Gammaproteobacteria bacterium
CCGCCCACCCGCCGGCGCGCGCACTCTGCGTAGCCGCGGGGACGGCGCTCGTCTCGACCAGCGCCAACCCCAGCGGCCGGGCACCGCTGAGCGGCCCCGCGGCGCTGCGCGAAGCGTTCGGCGACGCGCTCGATGGCGTCCTCGACGAACCCCTGGGCGGCTTGCGCGGTCCCACTGAAATACGCGACGTACGGACCGGGCGTATCCTGCGCCCGGGACCGGACCGGAGCTGAACGCGCATGGACTACGGACAAGTCGAAAGCTGGATGCGCAAGCTGCAGGGCCGCCTGTGCACGGATTTCAGCGACGTATCGGGCGACACCCGCTGGCACGAGGATGCCTGGAAACGGCCCGAGGGCGGGGGAGGACTCACCCGCGTGCTGGAGAACGGCGTGGTGATCGAGAAGGCCGCAGTCAATTTTTCCACGGTATCCGGCGAAAGTCTGCCCGCCGCAGCCAGCGCCGCCCGTCCCGGGATCGGGGGACGGAGCTTCCGCGCCACCGGCGTCTCGGTCATCGTGCATCCGCGCAACCCGTACGTGCCGACCTCGCATTTCAACCTGCGCTTCTTCTGCGCGGAGAAACCCGGCGCGGCACCGGTGTGGTGGTTCGGCGGCGGCTTCGACCTCACGCCCTACTACGGCTTCGAGGAAGACTGCGTACACTGGCACCGCACGGCCCGCGCGGCCTGCACCCGCTTTGGCGACGACGTCTACCCGCGCTTCAAGCGTTGGTGCGACGAGTATTTCTTCATCAGGCACCGCGACGAGGCGCGCGGCATCGGCGGCCTGTTCTTCGACGACTTCGATGCCGGCGGCGACTTCGCCCGTGCCTTCGCGTTCGCGCGCAGCATCGGCGAGCACTATCCGCAAGCCTACCTGCCGATCGTCGAGAGGCGCATGCACACGGCGAGGGCGGAACGAGAACGCAGTTTCCAGCGCTACCGGCGCGGACGCTACGTCGAATTCAACCTGGTATACGACCGCGGCACGCTGTTCGGCTTGCAGTCGAAGGGACGCATCGAATCCATCCTCGCCTCTATGCCGCCGCAGGCCCATTGGCGCTATGACTACCACGCCAAGCCGGGCACGCCCGAAGCCCGGCTCACCGAGCACTTCCTCAAGCCCCGGGACTGGCTCGCGGGCGGCAACTAGCCGGTCATGCCCACACCGTGCAAACCGGTTTGCATGCCACGCCTGTCGCAAGTAAGGCGCCGGAGCGATCTACGCGCTTAGGCTTCCGTGATCCAGGCGCGGGCCCGTTCGGCCTCGGCAGTGGGGAAGACGCGCAACTTGCCGGGCATCAGGAAACGGAAGGCATTGATAGCCAGCCGGATCCATTCAACGTCGGTGACCAGCGCCATGTGCCCCCAGCGCGCCAGGTGCTCGACGCCGATCTTGAAATCCTTCCATGCCGCCTGCGCGTCTATCCCCGTGAATTCTTCCCCCAGCTCGTAGTACAGGTTGACTTTTCCGTGCCGCTTTAACGCCTCCTCGACGCGGGGAATCAGGACCTCGTCGTAATCCCTGGCGGTTACCCGCCCCTTGGCCGAGATCGCCATGACGTTTTCCGGGAACCCTTCGATAAACTCCAGCATGTCGCCTCCTTCCGGCAGTTGCCGCGGTCGCCCGGATTCAATATAGGCGCCCGGGGCCCAGCAGTCCCTGATCGGCATCAAAGGTGCCCGCGGAAAGACCCGCGTTCGGCCGAACCGGCGGCACGATACTCGAGGCCGATATGATGTATAAAGCGAATCATCCGCCCCGGAGACAAGCCGCCGTTCGTGATTGAGGATGCGGATCGTCGCCGACCTGAACCGGCTGCGGGCCTGGCGCCGGCGCTTGTTCATGGCGTATTTCGCCTTTCTCATACTGTTCGGATCCTCGCTGGCGATGACAGCATCCGGCGTCGATCATTCTTCCACGCTTGCGGGCTTCGCAGTCAGCGCCCTGCTCGCGTTACCCCTTTTCATCGTCAACCTGGTCGTGCATCGCATCATCCAGATGCTGCGCCCCGGTGCCGGCTCGGTCGGCGCTCGCCAACTGATCGTTTCCATCGTGTTTTTCACCGCCATCGAAGCCGCCGTCCTCCTGCCTCTCATCAACCTGTTCGTCTCCGGCCGCGTGCTGCGTTCTTCTCCCGCCGGATCACACGCCCTCAATCCGAGACCCCCGCCGTAGCCCGGCGCGGTCAACCGGGGAACCGCCCGCGCGTTAACGCGAGCGTTTATCATTGGCGCTTCGCTTTCGCCCCCGGGCCATGACCACCCGACGCCTCTCCGTCCTGCGCTACCCCGCCGTCCGCTCGCTTCTGGCCGCACGGCTGACCGGCACCATAGCGGCCCAGATCCTCTCTACCGTGGTCGGCTGGGAGGTGTTCGCGATCTCCCACTCCCCGCTCGCACTGGGCTACGTGGGCCTTGCCCAGTTCCTGCCGATCGCCCTGCTGATCCTGCCGGCGGGCAACTGCGCCGACCGCTTCAACCGCAAGTACCAGTTGAGTGTAGCCTGGGTGCTCGCGACGGCGGTCAGCGTCCTGTTCGTGTTCCTGTCGTTCCATGCGGTCCGGCACTTGTGGCCGTTCTTCGCGCTCCTGGCCCTGTTTGGGGTTGCCCGCGCCTTTGCCGGCCCCGCACTGTCGTCCTTCGTCCCGCTGCTGGTGCCGGAAGAAGAGCTTGGCCCCGTCATCGCACTCAACTCGACCGCTTTCCAGGTATCCATCATCGCCGGCCCGGCCGTGGGCGGCGCCCTCTACATCCTCGGCCCGGGTATCGCCTACGGCACCAGCGCCGCGCTGTTCCTCGCGGCCGTGACGGCGACGCTGACGATCCGGCGCTACCGCACGCAGAAACGGGATGTGAGCCGCGACGGCGCATTCACGCGCTTCGTCGCCGGTATCGCCTACGTGCGCAACAGCCCCGTCCTGCTGGGCGCGATATCGCTCGATCTGTTCGCCGTGCTGTTCGGCGGCGCCACGGCGCTGCTGCCGATCTACGCGAGCAAAATCCTGGCGGTGGGACCCGTCGGGCTGGGCGCGCTGCGCAGCGCGATGGCCATAGGCGCGTTCTTCGTCGGGCTGTGGCTGGGCCGCTACGCGCTGGGCCGCCACGCGGGACGCATCATGTTCGCCTGCGTCGCACTGTTCGGCGTGGCAACGATCGTGTTCGGCCTCTCTCGCAGCTTCACCGTATCGATGATCGCGCTGGTCATCGCCGGCGGCGCGGACATGGTGAGCGTCTACGTGCGCTCGACGATGGTGCAGATCGCCACGCCCGACGAAATGCGCGGCCGCGTCAGCGCGGTGAATTCCCTGTTCATCGGCACTTCGAACGAGATGGGCGAATTCGAGTCGGGCGTGACGGCCAACTGGTTCGGCACGGTACCGGCGGTGGTCATCGGCGGTATCGGCACGCTCGCCGTCGTCGGGCTGTGGATGTGGCGCTTCCCGGCGTTGCGCCGCGTCGACCGTCTGAGCGACCTCAGCGTGTCGCGCAGCATCGGCCGCTAGCGCCGCGCGGGCGTCTTGATGGTGACGTACTCGAAAGGGCGCCGGTCCACCGAAACGAAGCGATGGGCGACGCCGGCCGGAATGACGATCATGTCCCCGGCACGAAGCATCGTGACCCGCGGGTTCACGATGCGTCCGCCGCGCCATTCCCCGTCACCGGTTTTCCAGTCACCCTTCACGGTCGTGCCGGTTTGCAGGCGGGCTGCGCCCGAACGGACGACGATCACGTCCACCCAGTGCTCGTGGATCTCCACGGAGCCCGGCGCGCGGCGCGTGACCGCCCAGTAGCGGAAAGCATCCGCCGGAGCGATGGCCTCGGCCGTATGGCCCGGCCGATGCGGTGCAGCGAACGCCCGGGCGATCTCGCCCCGGGTCAGCACCGTGGGCGCCAATACCGCGTCCGCCGCCCGCGCGCCGCCGCCGGCGGCAAGACACGTGCCCGCGACGATGCAGGCCCGCACGATCGCTTTTCTCATCCGTTCACCTCCATCATCCCGCGCGCGTATTCACATCAGCACACCGGCATCGAGATCGGCGTTGCTCCGGCGTCCGAGCAAGGCCAGCGTCCGCTCCAGCTCCTGGCGCATCAGCAACAGCATCCGTTCGACCCCCACCTGCCCGCCGGCGGCAAGCGCGTACAGGTAGGGTCGACCGAAGGAGCAGGCATTCGCTCCCAGCGCGAGCGCCTTGATGATGTGGGTCGCCCGGCGCACGCCGCCGTCGACGACCAGCTCCAGGC
>JBJKSR010000242.1:0-5237 GCA_046703965.1 Gammaproteobacteria bacterium
GGCATCACCGGTCTGCGCATACATCATCGAGGTGGCCGAGAGAAAATGGCCACAATAATGGCTGGCGAGCCCCATGCTCTCCCACCCGCCGAGGTTCGGCGCCCGAACGGGGAGCCCCGCGACCTTCTGAAACGGCGCAAGCAGGCGATCGCAATCGAACTTCAGTTGATAGTCCAGGTCCCGAACCATGTTGTCCCGGAAGGGTCCGGGAAGTAGCGTCACATCGGCGATGTCAAACGAATAGCATTTAAGGGGTGGACCGCCCCGCAGGCCGGCCCCGCTTGCGCGCCCTTTTGGCACGATCGCAGAGGATTTCGGGGCCGCCGCAAGCGTACCGGCCGCGGCTGCGGACAGGAGGAACTGGCGCCGGGTGGGTAACGGCTCGCTCATGCTGATCACCGCGCCTTCGGTTGGAAGGCTCGAATGTTAGCAGACAAATCGCCCCCCGGCCGGCCGGCCCCGCCGGCAGAGGCGGTTGCGACAGGCGAGCAGTGCGGGGCCACCCCGGCGCGCGCGGCGGCATCGTCCAGGAGGCTCCCTTGTGCCCCGCAGCAGCGGATGCGGCCAGCTGTTCCAATCCGGCGACCAGCCGACCTCGCTGGGCGTTCATTGCGGCACTTGAGCCGGTTCGATAATATTTCCCTTCTACATCGCCCACAGACCACCCGGCGCGGGCGAAACGGGGGCACCCATGACGAATACCGTTGGCCGTGCGCGGCTCATCCGCGTGAAGCTGTCCATTGTGGCTCTTGCAGCACTGCTGTCGGTCCCGCTTGCCGCGGGCGCCGCACCCGCGCACAAGTTCCTGAACGGCAAACTCACTTGGCGGTCCATCGGGCCGTACATCGGCGGACGAGTGGTCGCCGTAACAGGGGTGGCGGGTACCCGCAATCTCTTCTACATGGGCTCCGTCGACGGGGGCGTGTGGAAGAGCACGGACTACGGCGTCACGTGGCACAACATTACCGACGGCAAGTGGTCATCGCAGAGCGGCAGCGTGGGCGCCGTCGCCGTCGCGCCGTCCGATCCCAAGATCCTCTATGTTGGAACCGGCGAGCCCGACATCCGCGGTGACATGGTGACCGGGGACGGGATATTCAAATCGACCGATGCCGGGAAGACGTGGCATTACAGCGGATTGCGCAACACGCGCACGACCAGCGCGATCGTCGTCGATCCTCACAACCCGAACGTCGTCTATGCCGCATCAATGGGGCATGTATTCAAGCCGAACGCGGATCGCGGCGTCTTCAAGTCGACCGATGGCGGCAAGACCTGGCACAAGATCCTCTTCGTCAACGGCAAAACCGGGGCCATTGATCTGGTCATGGACCCACGCAACGCGAACGTGCTGTACGCCGCCATGTGGCAGGCGCAGCGCACGCCCTGGTCCCTCATTGACGGCGGTCCTGGCAGCGGCCTGTACAAGAGCACCGATGGTGGCGCGCACTGGACGAACATCTCGCGCCACCCCGGCTTGCCGAGAGGGCTGCTGGGGCGGATCGGTGTGTCGGTAGCCGCGAGCGATCCCAGTGTCGTGTATGCGATTGTTCAGGCCAAGGGTGGCGGCATATTCCGATCGGACAACGGTGGCGCGTCGTGGAGGCGTGTCAATCGCACCTGGAACCTGCGTCAGCGCGGGTTCTACTTCACAACGGTGTTCGTCGACCCCACGGATCCGAACACCCTGTACGTGCCAAACGTTAATGGCGTGTACGTATCCCACGACGGCGGCAAGGCGTTCGCGCTGCTGCACATGCCCCACGGGGACGATCACATTGTATGGATCAGTCCCACGGATCCGAAGATACTCCTCGTCGGCAATGACGGCGGCGCGACCGTATCGACGGATGGCGGCAAGACCTGGAGCACCGAGCACAATCAGCCTACCGGCCAGTTCTATCATGTCGCGATCGATAGCGCCTTTCCCTTCAACGTCTACGGTGCGCAGCAGGATGAGGGCTCGTTCGAGGGCCCCAGCGCAATGCCGGGCGGCGCGATTCCGGTCGGCGCGTGGCACCGCGTAGCGCTCGGAGAGAGCACGTTCGTCGCACCGGACCCCGGTCATCCCGATGTCACATACGGGAGCGACTATTTCACGCTCATGCAGCGCTACAACCGGGTAACCGGCGCACGGCGCTCGGTAAGCCCCGAGCCGGAGTATATCGACGGCGGCTCTTCGGCGGAGATGAAGTACCGCTTCGGCTGGACTCACCCGATCTTCTTCTCCCCGGACAACCCCAAGGAGCTGTTTCTCGCCTCGCAGTACGTCATGACCAGCGAGGATGGCGGATTCACTTGGAGGATCATCAGTCCGGACCTCACGCGCAATGATCCGGCGACCGAAGGACAGACCGGAGGTCCAATCAATCTCGACGAAACCGGCGCGGAAGTCTTTCCGGATATTTCCGCGCTTGCGGTCTCGACGGTCGATGCGCAGGTGATCTGGGCCGGCTCCCAGGACGGCCTGGTGCATGTCACCACGGACGGCGGCCGGCATTGGCGGCTGGTCACTCCGCCACAAATGAAAGAGTGGACCACGATCACCTCTATCCAACCCTCTTATGCTTCGCCAGGCACGGCCTATCTGACTGCCTCGCGTTACATGTGGAGCGATTACCGGCCGTACGTCTACAAGACCGTAGATTTCGGCAAGCACTGGACGGCTTTGACGCACGGGCTGCCTCATGGCCAGTCCGTCTTCGTCATCAGACAGGATCCCCGGGACGCGTCGCTCCTATTCGTGGGCACTTCCAGCACTGTGTACGTGAGCTTCGACGGCGGCGCGCACTGGCGCCACCTTGGCTTGAATTTGCCCCATGTGGAGGTGCGGGATCTCGCCATTAATTCCCGTGAAGGCGAGCTCGTTGCCGCCACGCACGGTCGCTCCTTCTGGATTCTGGACAACCTTGCACTGCTTGAGCAGATCTCGCACGGCGAGCGGCCGGGCACGAATTCGACCTATTTGTACGCGCCGCAAACGGCCTGGCTGAGCAAGGCCTATGGCCGTAATCCGTACGCAGCTCATCGCCAGATGGGCGCTGACCCGTCATTCGGCGCAGCTGTATTTTTCCGGATTCCGAGAAGCTATGACGGCGGTACGCGTGTGAGTCTCACGTTCCTGGATCAGAACGGCAACCTGATCCAAAAGTACGCCCTCCACCTTAAGAAGAAGCACGCGAAATTGTCCGCCACGGTTCGCGCCAGCCTCCAGCCGTCCCAGAGAATGCGCATCGGCGAGCGGAAACTCACCGCGATTTCGCCGGGACTGAACAGGCTACAGTGGAATTTGCGCTACGCGAATGCGACGAACGTAATCGGGTTCGAGCCGCCCGAAAGGGCCGACGGCGAGAGCGGCTGGATAAGTGGTCCGCTCGTCAATCCCGGCACCTATACGGCCGTCTTGACCTACGGCGGTCATTCGTACAGGCAGACCTTCCAGGTAAAGCTCGATCCTCGGCTGCATGCGACTCCGGCGGCCCTTAAGGAGCATCTGGCGCTGCAGCTCGCTTTGTACCACAGCGTCAACGCCCTGGATGAAGACATCAACGCGGCGATCAAGACTCGCCTGAAACTCAGGAAGGCCATTGCCGCGCACAGGATCACCGCGGCTGCGGCTGCGAGCGCACTTCGGGCGCTCGATGAGGTAATACACGACACGGTGCAGCTGCACGTGCGCTCGAGCGAAGGCGACGTGATGAATCATATGCGCCTGCGCAGCTTCGTTGCCTATCTGCAATCGAACATCGGTCTGAATTATGGAATGCCCAACCCGGCCCAGGTGACGGCGTTCCATCGCTTGCAAGGGCAGGCGCGACAGGCTGAAGCGAAACTGCGGGCTGCGACCGCCGCGGGAACACGCCTGCTCTGAACGCAGTGCGGGGGTGCGGCCTTGGCAAACTGAAAGGCGAAGGCCGCATCCTGTGCTCCTCCGAGGGTGGCGGGCGCCGCTCGCGCAGCGCGGGTCCTGACAAGCCGATCTATCGTGTGGCACGCAGAAGCGCGCTCAATCGCTACTCCGCTGCGACCGAGGGCTGATGATCGGGCGACTGCACCGGCGAAGACGCGTTGACGCGAACGGGTATGGACTTGGCCGCCGGCGTACCGCTGATCTTGTCGTGGTACTCAAGCGGCAGCAGTGAATTGAGTTCCGGAAAGTACCCGGCAACCGAGCCTCGCGACATCGGGTAGTCCACTACGGTCAACCCGTCCACCCTACGACTCACACCGTCATCGGCGATCGTCTCCACCGCGACTTGCCCTCCGCGAGGAATTCCTCTGGCCTCCCGGTCCGCGGTGTTCATGAAAAGAATCATACGGTCATTGTGCACGCCGCGGTAACGGTCGTTGTAGCTGTATATCGTGGTGTTGAACTGGTCGTGCGAGCGTACCGTAGCCAATCGCAACATCGACGGATCCGTAACTTTCGCATCAACTTCCAGTCCGGGAAACAGCAGAAAGTTTGCCTTGCCGCTCGGCGTTGGCCACACGAGCCTGCGAGGCGGAACATCCAGGTGGAAACCGCCGGGATTTCTGATTTTTTCCGAGAAGCCGGCGAAAATTGCCGGATAAATTTCGGCAATCTTCTCCCGGATGAGATCGTAGTCTTCGATATAGTCCCTCCAAGGAGTCTTGCTTTCCGGCAGCGCTGCTGCCGCCATGCGGCAGACGATCTCGACTTCAGAGCGCAGATGAGTACTTGCGGGCTCCAAAACACCCCGGGAGGCGCTCACGTTCGACATCGCATCTTCAGTCGTAACGAATTGCTCGCCAGCGGGCGTTCGAATCGCTTCCGACCGGGCAATGACCGGCAGAATGAGTGCGTCGCGGCCGTGCACCAGATGACCACGGTTAAGCTTAGTCGCAATGCCAACCGTCAGCGCAAGCCTGCGCATCGCGGCATAGGATCGTTCGGTGTCGGGAACCGCCCGTACGAAATTTCCACCCAACCCGATGAAGACCCTCGCTGCACCTTTGAGCATCGCATCTACGGACTGAACTGTGTGATGGCCATGCTCCCGCGGCGGCTCGAAGCCGAAGACCTCGCGCACGCGATCCAGGTATGCTTGAGTCGGCCTCTCGTCGATCCCGACTGTCCGATCACCCTGGACATTTGAATGTCCACGGATGGGCGCAATTCCTGCACCCGGCTTGCCGAAATTGCCGCGCAAGAGCAGCACATTGACAGCCTGCTGCAGCAGCTGGGAACTTTGCTGATGCTGCGTCAGCCCCATGCC
>JBJKSR010000243.1:0-2766 GCA_046703965.1 Gammaproteobacteria bacterium
CGACCGCCTTGCTGCCTATCAGCCCCTGCGAGGCGATCGTGGCGTAACTGCCCTTGGGCAGGGGGAAACTCTTGTCGACCGCGATTTTCACCTCGATCTTGCGGCGCATCTTCGGGGCGAGCATGACCTTGCGGACGGCGCCGACCTGGACGCCGTGATAATTCACGGGAGAGCCCGGCCCGAGCCCCGCCACGTTGACGTCGGCGACCAGCACATACGGGACACGGGTCACGCCCGGTTCCATCATCCACCACGCGACCAGCGCCGCGCCGATGCCCAGGATGACAATAAACACGATCGCGATCAGCGCGTGGGCCCGTTCTTCCATCTCGCCACCTCCAGCTAAGGCCGCTCTGTCTGGTTATGCGCGGCACCCTGCGGCCGGGCCCGCGCCATGAGCGCCGCGCCGCGCGGACCGGCCAGCAGCTTGCTTATCGTCTCATGCGCCGCCCGATCCTGCGAGCCCTCCATCTCTTCCAACGGCCCCTCGAACACGATACGGCCGTCGGCGAGCACGGCGGCCCGGTTGGCGAGCGCCGCCACGGAGTCCAGGTCGTGGCTGACCATCACGATGGTCAGTCCCAGCTCCCGGTGCAGGTCCATCAGCAATTCGTCGAGTTCACGCGCGGTGACCGGATCGAGACCCGAGGCAGGCTCGTCGAGAAACAGTAATTCGGCTTCCACGGCCAGGGCGCGCGCCAGCGCCACGCGCTTGACCATGCCGCCGGAAAGTTCGGCCGGGCGCTTGTTGACGTCGGCGGCGGCGAGCCCCGTGAGTTGCAGTTTGTACATGACGATGTCGTGCACGAGCCCCTCGTCGATCGGCTCGCCCATGGTGCGCAGCTCGCGCAGCGGAAACGCCACGTTGTCGAACACGTTCAGCGCGCTGAACAACGCCCCCTGCTGGAAGAGCATGCCCCAGCGCTTGCGCAGGCGATTGTGCTCGCGCCACCCGAGGCGGTGGATGTCCTGGCCGAACACTTCCACCGTCCCGGCGTCCGGGCGGCGCAGTCCGATCATCTCGTGCAGCAGCGTGGTCTTGCCCCCGCCGCTGGTGCCGATGATCGCCACCACGTCGCCGCGCCGCGCGGTGAGGTCGACGCCGCGATGGATCCAGGCGCCCCCGAGGCGCGTCTTGAGCCCGCGCACGCAGACGATCACTTCCGCTTCCGCGCTCACAGGCCCACCCCGCTGAACATGAAGCCGAACGCGACCTCGATGATCATCACCAGCGAGAAGCCGACGACCACCGCGCGCGTGGTATGGAAAGAGACGCTCTGGGTGTCGCGTCGCGCGGTCAGGCCGTAATAGGTACTGGTCACCGCGATGATGAAGCCGAACAGGGCCCCTTTGCCGATGCCGATGTAGAAGTCCTCGCTCGGCACCGAGTCCGGGAACCAGGCGAGCCACATCTGCCAAGTCACGCCGAGTTGCGATGCCGACAGATAGACGCCCCCCAGCACGCCCCAGAAATCGGTCCACACGACCAGCAGGGGCATGGCCATCGTCATCGCGAGTATCCGCGGCATCGCCACGCGCAGGGTCGGCGAGACCCCCAGCGCGCGCAAGGCCTCCAGTTCCTCGGTCAGACGCATGCCGCCGATGCTCGCCGTGGTGGCACTGCCCAGGCGGCCCACCAGCACCAGGCCGGCGATGAACGGGCCGAGTTCGCGGGTGAACGCGAGGCCCACCGCGCCGATGACCTGCTGATTGAGGCCGAACTGCACCAGCTGGCCGGAAATTTCGTAGGTCAGCATCAGCCCCACGAGCAGGGCGAGAAAAGCGAGGAGGAGCAGCGACTGGGCGCCGGCCCGGAACATGCCGGCGGAGAACTCGCGTAACGGGAACAGGCGCGGATTCTCCACGCAGTGCCAAAGGTCCACGAAGAACTGGCCTCCGAGCAGGCAACTGCCGACGAGCTGCTGCCCGAAAGCGACGATGTGGCGGCCCATCGCGGGCAGGACGCGCTTGACCCGATCGAGGTGACCGGGCAACGGCGGGCGGACCGGCGAATGGCGCTGCAGTTGCTCAAAGCGGTGCGAGTGTGCACCCACGCCTTCGATGTGACCCGGCAGGCCGTCGTTCCAGCATCGCCACAGGGCCAGCGCCCCCGCGCTGTCGAGCCGGCCGATCCCGGTCAGGTCCCAGCGGTCGTCGGGGCGCGGGGCCACCTCATCGAGCTGTTTGAGCGCTGCGCCCTTGTTCTCGAGCAGAGGCTGCAGGCACCAGTCTCCGCTGAGCAGAATGCGCCGTCCATCCGGCCCGGTCTCGATCCGCAACCTGGGGGGGCCACCCATACCCGTCCTCGTTCCGCGCTGCCGTGCTTCTGGGGCAGTATAGAACCTATGCCGCGAAAAGCCCGCGGAATTCGGCGCGATACGCAGGTTGTGCGACAATCGGCGCGAATCCGAGATTGCCGACATGCGACTGGATCCCGCCCGTTCCCCCGCGTCCGTCCCGCTCGCCGTCGCGACCGTGCTGGTCACGCTGGCCTTTGCGCTCGGGCTGTGGAACCACGGGCCGATCCCGTCCATGGAAACGCGCTTCGCCGTGGCCGTGCAGCAGATGCTCGCCCACCACCAGTGGCTGATCCCGGAAAAGAACGGACTACCCTACATCGAGTACCCGCCGTTCTACTACTGGATGGCGCTGGTGTTGGCCAAGCTCGGGCTGCCCACGCTGCCCGCCATCCGCCTGCCCAACCTGATTGCCCTCTGGGTCTGGATCGCCACGCTGTACGCCCTGGCGCGCCACCTGGTGCCCACC
>JBJKSR010000244.1:0-3348 GCA_046703965.1 Gammaproteobacteria bacterium
GAAGTGCGCCCCGTCTACGGCGGCGAGGAACGCCTCGCCGAAGCCGCCAAGCAGGGCTTCAAGCGCGCCATCGTCCCCAGCGCCAACAAACCCCGCGGCAAGGGCCCGCAAGGCCTCGGCGTCGTACCCGTCCGCACCCTCGCCGAAGCCCTCGCCGCCCTCTGACGCGACAACCCCTGCAAGTTGCGCTGGGGTTTCCCTCAGCTCTCAGGTTGGGCTTTCTTCGTCAGCTCGACCTGCGAAGTCAGTCTTTTTCCGATGGGATGGGCGTCGGTCGGCGCTGGTTGCCGACGTGGACGTAGGTCATGGTGGCGGTGGCCACGCGGCGGATGTCTTCGCCGCCCCAGTCGCTTTCGGCGAACATGGTGACGTCGACGGTGCACGAGGTGTTGCCGACCTTGCGGAGATCGGTATAGAAGCTCACCAGGTCGCCGACGACCACCGGCTTGATAAAGACAAATGAATCCACCGCGACGGTCACGACGCGGCCCCGGGCGCGGCGGTAGGCGAGGATGGCGCCGGCGATGTCGGCGTTCGACATCAACCAGCCGCCGAAGATGTCGCCCAGGGCGTTGGTGTCGCGCGGCATGGCCACGGTGCTGACCGAGGCATGGCGGTCGTCGGGCGGTGTCTCGAAGTGCATGCTGTCTCCCTAGAGTTTGTCCCAACCCTGATCCGGATCGTATAGCGGGCCGTACATCTGGTCCAAGGCGGTGAGTTCGGCCTTGAGTGTCCTCGCCCCGACCCGACGGGCGTAGTGCAGCGGACCGCCGCGGAACGGTGCGAAGCCGGTGCCGAAGATGACGCCGGCGTCGATCAGATCGGCGTCGGGCACGATCTCCTCGCGCAGGCAGCGCACGGCTTCGTTGAGCATGGGCAGGATCAGGCGGTCGGTCAACTCCTGGTTCTCGGTGCGCCGCGACTTCGCCTTGACCGGCTTGCCGTGGGCCCAGGTATAGAGGCCCTTGCCGGTCTTCTTGCCCAGGTTCCCGGCCTCGACCAGCTTGCGGGCCGCTGCCGGGACCTCGAATTCCAGGACGTCCTTGAGTTCGTCGGCGACGTCGAGCGCGATGTCCAGGCCCACGGTATCGGCGAGCTCGGCGGGACCCATTGGCATGCCGAAGTCTTCCGCCGCGCTGTCGATGTCGGCCAGTTTCTCGCCGCTTTGCCAGGCCATCAGGGCGCTCATCATGTAAGGCGCGAGGACTCGATTCACCAGGAACCCGGGCGCGCTACGGACGGGAACCGGCAACTTGCCCATCGCGCGCACGGCGGACAACGCCTGCTCGGCGACCATCTCGGAGGTGTGCTCCGAAGAGACCACTTCGACCAGCGGCATCCTGGTTACCGGATTGAAGAAGTGAAGGCCGACCAGGCGTTCGGGATGCTGGAGCACGGAGGCCAGCGCTTCCAGCGGGATGCTGGAGGTGTTGGTGGCGAGCAGGGCGTCGTCGGCGAGCCGCGGCTCGATCTCGCGCAGCAGCCCCTGCTTCGCCTCGCGCTTCTCGACGATGGCCTCGATCACCAGGTCCGCGTCGGCCAGCGTCTCGCCGGACAGGTCCGGGTGCAGGCGTTCCATGGCCTCCTCGACCTTGGCGGGATCCCGGAGCTTGTGCTCGAAGAAGCTGCGGGCCCGCTCCTGCGCCTGGTCGACGTACTTCTGCTCGCGGTCCTGCAGGCCCACGTCCATGCCGCGCGAGGCGCACCACGCCGCGATGTCGCCGCCCATGGTGCCCACGCCGATGACGTGCACGCGGCGTGGCTTGAATCGCGCCTTGCGGCCCAGGCCCTTCAGCCGGTCCTGGAGCAGGAAGACGCGGACGAGGTTGCGTGCCGTCTCCCCGCACATGAGATCCGCGATCGAGCGGGCCTCGAGTTCGAAGCTCCCCTCCTGCAGGGCGCCGCCGTGGCGCTGCCAGAGACGCACGATGGCGTACGGGGCGGGGTAGTGCGCCTCGCGCACCTTCTCGGCCAGTTGATGGCGCAGGAACACGGCCACGAAGGGGCGCACCGGGGTCAGCGACAGCAGGCGCTGCAATGGCGGTGCGCTCCGGGGCTTGGGCGACTTGAGCGCGAGGTTGCACGCACGTTCACGCAGTTCCTCCGGCGTGGCGAGGCGGTCGATCAGGCCCGTCGCCTTCGCCGCCCCGGCCCGCAGCGACTTGCCGGCGAGCATCATCTTCATTGCGGGCAACACGCCCATCACGGCGACGCTGCGCACCGTGCCGCCGAACCCCGGATGGATGCCGAGCTTGACTTCGGGCAAGCCGAGCTGGGTGTTCGAGGCGTCGCTCGCGACCCGGTAACGGCAGGCGAGGGCCAGCTCGAGTCCGCCGCCGAGCGCGAAGCCGTGCACCATGGCGACCGTGGGACAGGGCAGGGCCGCCAGCCGGCCGAGCACCTGCTGGCCGCTGCGGATCAGCTCATAGGCCTGCTCGGGGGTCTCGATTGCCGTGAATTCCTTGATGTCGGCCCCGGCCGCGAAACCGTTTTCCTTGCGCGAAAAGACAATCAGCGCCTGGGGCAGGTCGCGCTCGACGGCATCCAGCGTGCGGTCCAGCTCCTGCATGACTTCCGATCCGAGCGTGTTGGTCGAACTGTCCGCCTGGTCGAAGCCGAGCCAGGCGATGCCTTTCTCGTCGCGGGCCAGGTCCCAGTGCTTGAAGTTCGTCTCAGCCATCGTCTTCATTCGCCTCACGGTTGCGGTTCAGCCATTGATTCCAGCGCGAGCGCAGGCTGCGCCGGCCGACCTTCGCTCCCGGCGGCATCTGCAACAGTCGCAGTCGCAGGGACGCGTTGATGCCGCGAATCGCCGCATCGCGGTTGTCCTCGGCTTTGTAGACCGGCATGCCGGCGATGCGTTCAAAATCGCGGCCGATGCTGTCGAGACGCAGCTCCGCCGCCTTGCGGTAGACGTCGTACCAGTCTCCCCGGGCGCGGTCCCCATAATAAAGGCCGAGCCAGGTCCGCAGCACCCGCAGGCGCAGCTTTTCGGCGCGCAGGTAGCGGTCGGGCTCGCGGGCAATGGGCCGGAATTCGGGGATATTCGAAGCCACCGAGTCGCGGGTTTCCACGTCGAGGTTCTTCAGCGTCTGCTGCAGCAGCATGCGCTCGGTACCGTCCATCAGTTCGCTGCGTGCCTGCATCAGCCCTTCGTCGCCTTCCAGGGACACACAGTCCCGGATGTGGCGTCGCAGGTTCTCGTAGAGCACGTCGAGCGACTCGCGGTCGAGCCCCGAACGGCCCGGTTTAGACGCCCGCCAGGCGCGATCCAGGCGCTTTTTCCAGTCGCGGCGTTTGCCGAGGGGCGGGGGGAAGATCATGTCGAATGCGAGCGGACCCGACCGT
>JBJKSR010000245.1:0-5903 GCA_046703965.1 Gammaproteobacteria bacterium
GGCCCACCCTCGTCCCCGCCCACCCCTCGCCCCGCTCTTCCGCCGACTGACTATTCCCTCGCCCCCTTCCGCGGGTATAACATACCCACCAGCTTCTAAACTCGAACGCGTGGGGGGGACTTATGCCTGTCCTATGTCCCGTTGACCTCGATACGCAAACGCTGCGCGCGGAAGTTTCCAAAATCTATTCCCGTGTAGCCACGGAACCCGGCGGCGATTTCCATTTCCATCGCGGTCCGGCCTACGCGGCGGAATTTCTCGGATACGACGCCGAGGAATTGGCCGCCCTTCCGCACGACTGCACCGCTTCCTTCGCTGGAATAGCCAATCCGCATGCCATCGCCCCGGTTCAGGCCGGTGAAACGGTTCTCGACGTCGGTTGTGGAGCGGGGATGGACTTGCTCCTGGCCGCGCGCCGCGTTGGGCCGTCAGGCCGCGCCATCGGCGTCGACATGACCGAAGCCATGCGCGATCGCGCTCTGGCCTCGGCCGCCGATGCCGGGCTCCGCAACGTGGAAGTGCGTCGTGCCGACGTCACCGCGCTTCCCTTTCCCGACGCCGCCGTCGACGTGGTGATCTCCAACGGCGTGCTGAACCTGGTCCCGGAAAAGGAAAAGGCCTTTGCGGAAATCGTTCGCGTGCTGCGTCCCGGCGGCCGGTTGCAGCTTGCCGACATCGTGCTCGACGCCGCGCTCGGCGAAGACGCCCGCCGCAACATCGACCTCTGGACCGGTTGAATCGCCGGCGCTCTGCCGGAGGCGGAGCTTCTCTCTTTCCTGCGTAGCCTGGGTTTCGAAGACGTACGCGTGACCGCTCGCTTCGACTGCTTCCGCGGCACAACAAAGGAACCTACCGCGCGTAAGTACGGCGTGCGCGGCGCCAACGTTTTCGCCCGCAAGCCGCCGTCCCGCCAGGAACGCAATCCCTAACGCCAATGGAAAGCGCGGCTGATCCGCACCTCATCGCCCACCACCCGGACACCGTCACCCACCTCATCCCCCCGTTCCGTAGGGGCGACGCACGCGTCGCCCTCCCTGCCCCTTCCCGCGGAAGGACTCCCTCAGGCCCCGCCCTCGTCCCCGGACACCCCCAGCCGCCTCAGCCGCATCCGCCCTTACCCACCACCCGGACACCGTCACCCACCTCATCGCCCCCGGTTCCGTAGGGGCGACGCACGCGTCGCCCTCCGCCGCACCACTCCCACGCCGACCCGCATCCGCGAACGCAACGTGCAAAAATCATTTTTCCTGTAACCCGCCGAACGCCTTCCGGCCGACTCCATTTCCTGGCTGCGGATCGCAAAAATCTGCTCGCCGACGCGCCCAATCGATTTATACTGCGCTTGCCCAGGACGCCAAAATGGAAATCCTGGTTTAACCATGTCGTAAAAATGGAAATCGCGGGGAATACCGACGCCTGCCGTCCTCGGTTCGGCCTTTCCTTTCCGCTTCGATTCACCCGCATCAGGTTTCCGGAAACACGAAAACGCCAGATGCCGGAATAAACCCGGCACGGACAAGGGTAGGTATGAAAACGAGAATCCATTTTGCACTTGTGCTCGCCGCGGCTCTCCCCATGGCGCTCGCGCTGAGCGGCGCCACTCCGACAATGGCGCAACCAACCGCGGCTGGCATCGAAATTTCTCCATCCCGGCCGAAGGGCCCCTGCGATATCTACGCCGCCGCCGGCGACCCCTGCGTTGCCGCCTACAGCACCACGCGCGCGATGTTCGCCTCCTACAATGGCCCCCTCTACCAAATCAAGCGCCAGTCGGACGGCAAGACCTTGAACATCGGTGTCGTCCAGCCCGCCTCGTCGCCTACCCCGAATCCCGGCGGATACGCCGACGCCGCCGCGCAAGACGCCTTCTGCGCCAACACCTACTGCTGGATCACCGAAATTTACGACCAGTCCCCCAAGCACAACGACCTCACCCAGGCGCCCCGCGGCGCATTCGACGGCCCCGCCATGGGTGGACTCGATAACCTCCCGGTTGCCGACATGGCCCCGGTTATGGTCATGGGCCACAAGGTCTACGGCGTCTTCATCGAGCCCGGCATGGGCCTCCGCAACGACGACCCGAAGGACACCGCCGTCGACGACCAGGCCGAGGGCGAATACTGGGTCATCAACGGCAAGCATTTCAACTCCGGCTGCTGCTTCGACTTCGGCAACGCCGAGATCGACAGCCGTGACGACGATAACGGCACCATGGAAACCTCCTACTTCGGCAACGCCCCCTGGTGGTTTCACGGAAACCCTCCCGGCCCCTGGATCATGACCGACCAGGAAAACAACCTCGTCGGCTGCGTCAACGAGGATCGATCCAAGCACTGCAGGCAGTTGCCGAACATCACCTGGCGTTTCGTCACCGCCATCGCCGAGGGCGAGCCGCACCACTGGCGGTCCATGGGCGGTGATGCCCGGCACGGCGCCTTGTCCGTCATGTTCAGCGGACCGCGCGTCAACTTCACCTACGACCCGATGCGCAAACAGGGCGCTATCGTCCTGGGCAACGGCGGCGACAACAGCAACGGCTCGCAGGGCACCTTTTATGAAGGCGCCATGACGGCTCCCGGAACTTTCCCGACAAAGGCCACCGAGCAGTTGCTGCAGGCCAACGTCGTCGCTGCCCGGTACCATGCGCTGCCGCTGAGCCTGGCGCCCTCGTCGGAAACGGCCGCTCCGCCGGCACTCCAGACGTTTTCTCCCGGGTCTTCGCAGCCGACCACCGTCACCTTCACCAACACCACCGGCGCGCCCGCCGTTCGCCTCAAGCTCAGCATTTCCGTGCCCGGCGACCAGTGGCGCTCCGTCCTCTCCGGCGCCACCGAAACCTCCGAGACGTTCACCAATTCCATCCCGCCCGGTGCCAGCGTCAGCGCGACCTTCAATGTCACGTCGGGTCCAACCGCCTACAACGGCAACCTGGTCGCCAACGCCTCCTGGACGAACGGGAAGAACGGCAGAGAACAATTCGTGACGCGGGTCGAAAAGGTGCGGAACGTCCCGCCGGTCCGGATCAACGAGTTCCGCATTCGCACCGCTTCTCCCGCCAACCCGACGAACTCGTTCATCGAGCTCTACAACGCCGGTTCCCGCGCCGTCGACGTCTCCCACTGGACCCTCACCGAGCATCCGGGCACCCAGGCCATCTTCTCGGCCGTGAAAATCCCTGCCGGAACGAACCTCGCCCCCGGCCGCTTTTACCTGCTCGGCCTCTCCGACTCCGGCCTGGCCGTCCCGGCGCGCGCGGGCGACGCCACCGTCTACGTCAGCAGCACGACCGGCATGAAAGTTGGCGATACGATCCGCATCGGCTCCGGCTCCAACATGGAGACTCGCCGGATCGTAAAGCTCGGCACGCCGGCCGCCCGTCCTACGACGCTGTGGCAGCCGCTTCCCGACGGCCCGATCCTCACCATCCCCGCCGGCTCGACCAATGTGCCGGTCACGAGCGTCGCGGGTTTCGTCGCCGGCCGGAAGATCGCGCTCGGATACGGCGCCACCTACCCGACCGTCCCTGCGCGCACGGAGCGGTATGAAGTGGCCACGATCGCCAACGTCGGCAAGCCGGGTACGCAGGATTACCTGGCGGCGGACGCGCGCGCCGGCGCGACCAACGTCAAGGTAACGTCCGTCAGGAACATCTCGGTTGGCGACAAGATCAGGCTCGACATCGACAGCGTCGGCCACGGAATCGAGACGGTCACCGTCACCAGGGTCGGCACGCGGGCAAGCCGCTCCTGGCTCGTGGCGGATGCGAGCGCCGGCGCCACCAATATCAAACTCGGCCGCGTGCGCGGTTTCACCGTGGGCGACAAGATGACCGTTGGCACCCCCGCAAACTGGAAAACGGTCACCATTACCTCCGTCGGCACCCGGGGCCCGGACGGCGGCGGCGTCACCTTCACGCCGGCCCTGGCCCAGTCCTATCCCAGGGGCACGAGGGTGGTGGATCAGGGTACCGGCCTCGACCTGGCCGCCCCGCTGCGGTTCAACCATTCCGCCAATCTGCCCTTCAGCGTTCGGGGAACGGGGATCAGCTTCCAGCCCGCAACGCACTTTGCCCACCTGAGCGACGAGCCCGTCCAGGCGCTCGGCACCGGCATCACACTCAACCGCCCGCTGGCCAGGGACCATGCGATCGACGCCGTCGTGCGCGATGCCACGGTCAAGACCGCGGGCTATCAGGGCGCCCCCGCGCCCAACCAGTGGTTCGGTGGCCCCGCTCTCTCGCCGCGCACCGGTAACATGGTTTTGCGCGATGCCGCCGGCCTGGTTGTCGACAGCCTCAACTACGGCCGCATGGTCGACCCGTGGGCCGCTGAGGGTTATCAGGCCGAGTCCGGATTTGGGCAGGGTGGCTGCTTCGTGACCGCGCCCGGTTCGGCCGGCGGAGCCGGTGTCAGCGCCGGCCGTGCCCCGGACGGATTCGATACCGACAGCAACTGCGCCGATTTCGTCACCTCGCCCGTCGCCCGCTTGTCCGCGGCTTCGTCCGCCGGCGCAACTCATATCAAGGTCGCCCGCATGGAAGACTTTGGCCCCGGCCAGACGATCGCGATTGGCAATGGAGCGAATCGCGAGACGGCCGTCATCGCGAAAGTCGGCACGGCGCGCGCCGTCAGGTTGCGCGCTGCCGTCGCCGTGGGCGCCACCGTCATTCCTGTCGAAAACGCGTTAGGCTTCGTGTCCGGCCAGACGATCGCGATTGGCAACGGCCCGAATCCTGAGACGGCGGTTGTCGTCTCCGCCCACTTTATCCCGCCATCCACCATATAGGTCGCCGCGCCGCTCGCTCATGCGTACGCTGCTGGGACGCAGGTCGCCGGTACCGGCATTACCCTCGCCGCGCCATTGTCCCGAAGCCACGCCAAAGGAACCCAGGTCACCGGCAGCCCTGCCACCCCGGGTGCGCCCAACCACTATTACAGGCGCTCTCGTTGAGCGCGTCTGCGTAACCGCACGAAAACAGCATGAACGCAGACCGCCCCGGACAACGCATCCATGTCCGCGGCGGTTTGTATCTGACGGCTTTTCAGGACAGCCGCGTCTTGCGCAATCGTTGCGTCCAAATTCCGGTCGCCACACCGCCGCTCGCGCACCTGCCCCACAATTTCGTCCTCCTCCATCCACGCGCCCCCGTAGGGGCGGCTGGAGAGCCAGGTTGGCCGCGTTGCTTATGCCCTCCATCCACGCGCCCCCGTAGGGGCGACGCACCGCGTCGCCCGCCCCCCGGCCTCAGTCGTTTGCAGGGGCAGCCCTCGCGCCTGCCCTATTGCCTCCCTGGTCTTCGCGTTCGACTATTGTCGAATCGCTCTTGCGTCTCGGATGCGCCGACGCGGCAGCGATTACGGAACGGGCAATTGCCGCACTTCGGCTGAAGTCGCTTTCCGAGGACTATCCTCGTCGGCCCATCCCGCGGAAATTGACAAACCAAGCGCGACTCTACATTGCTCTGCTTGCCGGGAAGAAGGCGTGGAATCCCGGCATCGAGCAAGCCCGCCAGGTTGCGAAACAGCTCGCCCGAAAAGATGGCTTGCCGGCCACGGAAGCGGAAATCGAGGGTGCTGCCGTCTTGCACGTTTTGGAGCGTTCCACCCGCGCCGCCGATCTCGGGGCTGCCGAGTACTTGGCGGCCCGGGCATTCGAATTGATGCGCGATGAAATGATGCACATCATTGTGCGCCGTAGCTTGGTGCGACGCCTCATTCAAACAGAGCGCGTGAACTTGGCCCACGCGATGACGGATCTGCTTTCCCCCACTCGCTGCATCCCCCGCCGCCTGCCCACCGAAGCCTCGGCGAAGCCGGGTCATCCCGAACCCGCTCGCCCGCCTTTGCCCACGCCCCCGCCAGTCATCCCGAACCCGTGCGCCCTCCTTTGCCCCCCCCCCCCCC
>JBJKSR010000246.1:0-5825 GCA_046703965.1 Gammaproteobacteria bacterium
CCGCCGAGCCGTGCGACGGCCGTGGCGACATTGGCGGGCGCACCGCCTGCGTATTGTTCGAAGCACGGCGGGCGCCCCGGCTCTCCGGGTCGCGCAATCAGATCGACCAGGGCTTCGCCGAAGCTGACGACCTTACCCATGCGCTGCGTCTCCTTCCGGCACCGGCGCCGAGCGGATGCGCGACCCCACGAAGCCGTAGAAAGCGATATAGAGGTAGCAGGCCAGCGGCAAGAGGAAAGCGTGGTGCACCCCGATCGTGTCGGCGATGGCACCCTGGGCCAGCGGGATAACGGCGCCGCCCACGATCGCCATGATGAGCAGGCTCGACGCCGCGTTCGTGAGGTGACCCATGCGCCGGATGCCGAGCGTGAAGATATTCGGAAACATGATGGAATTGAAAAGCCCGATCGACACGATCGTCCAGACGGCCACCCAGCCGTGGGTCAACATGGTGGCTGACACGAGCCCCATCGCTATGATCGCGAACACTCCGAGCAGGCGCCTCGTGTCCAGCCGCTGGAGCACGAAGGAACCGACAAATCTCCCGACCATGGCTCCGGACCAGTACAGCGAGACGTAGTTGGCCGCATCTGCCTGCGAGATGTGGCCGATGTCGGGCAACGTGATGTAGTTGACCAGGAAACTGCCGATCGAGACTTCCGCCCCGACATAGACGAAGATGGCGACGAGCCCGAACGCCAAGTGCGGATAACGCAGCGCGGACCAGATCAGCGACCCGTTCTTCGCCCGCTCGCCGGACGGTCCCGGGGTAATGTAGGAAGGCAGTGACAGGCACGCCCTGACCAGGCGCCGCAAGGCGGAACGCCTGTCGCGAAGCTGCGCGCGCAGGCGCGGACCCTTCGGCGCGGCGGGTCCGCCCGGCAGTTTGTCGCTGAACGCCGGCAGGCGGAAGAACATCACGCCTGCCGTCAGCACGATCAACAATGCGCACAGGCCCAGGTAGGGCCCCTGCACCACATGCGCCTGGTGTGCCTTGTACGCCACCAGTTGCGCGTGCGGCAACCCGGCGAGCTGGTCCGCGCCCAGCACGCTGGCCGAGAGAATCAGGAGGCCTCCGATCTTGGGTGCCGCAGCCGTGCCCAGCGAATTGAGTGCCTGCGCCAGGTTCAGTCGACTCGATGCGGTGCGCGCGGGCCCCAGGAAGCTGACATAGGGATTGGCCGCAACCTGCAGCAGCGTAATGCCGCTCGCGAGAATGAAGAATGCTGCCAGGAACACGCCATACGAGGGGATGGCTGCCGCCGGGTAGAACAGGAACGCGCCCACGGCCCCGATGGCCAGCCCCACCGCGATGCTCTTCTTGTAGCCGATCAGCGAGACTACCTTGCCCGACGGCGCAGACATCAGGAAATACGCCCCGAAGAACGTGAACTGCACCAGCATGATCTGGGTGTAGTTCAGGTCGAACAAGGCCTTGAGGTGCGGGATCAGAATGTCGTTGAGACTGGTCAGGAATCCCCACATGAAGAAGATCACGGTCATTACGCCCATGGCGACCGTGTTCGAGGTGGGTTCCGTCCTCATCGCCCACCCTCCGTGCCGGGCGCGCGGCAGGAACTTCCGCGGACCACGAGCTTCACGGGTGCCACGATGCACGCGGATTCGCGCGGTTTGCCCCTGCGGCCGAGGACGATCTCCGCCGCGCGCCGACCCAGGCCGCGCGGATCCGCCGCCACCGTGGTCAACGGCGGAGAGAACAAGGCGGCTTCCGGGATGTCGTCGAAACCCGTTACGGCGAAATCGACCCCGACGCGCCGACCGCCGGACGCCAGGCCGTAGACGAAACCCAGCGCGACGTTGTCGTTGTAGCAGACGGCCGCGGTGGCGTCCGGGAGCGACCGGGCCAGGCGCCTGCCCTCGGCCGCCGCCTCCGGGCGCACCGGGGCGCATTCGACCAGCCAGTCGCCGGGCGGATCGATACCGGCTTCGCGCATCGCTTCCAGGTAGCCCAGGCGGCGCTCGCGGCAGGAACTGGAGCTCGCATGGCCGCCGACAAAGACGATCCGCCGGTGCCCAAACTCCAGCAGGTGACGGGTGGCCAGGCGGGCTCCGCGCCGGTTGTCGCAGACCAGGAAGTCCCAGTCGCCGCCGGGCACCTCGCGGTTGAAAACGAGCACCGGTACATGGCCCCCGAATACGCGCGACAGCCGCTCGCCACGGCTGTCCTCGGCGGGCGAGAGGATGATGCCGGCAGGGCGATGCTCCATCAGCGAGCGGATGACCGCATCCTGGCGTCCGGTCGACTCCGCCGTGCTGCCAAGCAGCGTGATGTAGCCGGCGGCGGCCAGCGTCTCGTCCACGCCCGCCGCAAATTCGGCGAAAAACGGATTGGACAGATCGTTGATGATCAGCGCGACGCTGGAAGAAACCTGCTGGCGCAGATTGGCCGCCCCACGATTACGCACGTAACCCTGGCGTTCGCTCTCCCGCACCACGCGCTTGCGGGTGGCCTCGCTGACCAGGGGGTTGCCGCGCAGCGCCAGGGACACCGTCGCCGCGGAAACCCCGCAAGCCCTCGCGATGTCGGCCAGCGTGGCCTGGCTGCGGAACACGGCGCTCATCGCGACATTCCGGCTCCCTGCCTTGCTCTCGCCCCGTCGCGCAAGCGCCCTCCCTGCGGGTTCGCGATTTAAATCGTTTTAAGCATAGGGTGCGCAGGTCCGGATTGTCAAAGGCGCCGCCCCCCCATCGACTTTGCTAGAGTGAAAGCGGCCACCCAAGGGACTGGTATCGACCCATGCTAGGCCGTCGCCGCTACGGGGAATTGGTCGCCGTGTGCAGTCTTCTTGCACTCGGCGCGTGTTCGGGACACGACGATGCCCGGCTGCGGGCGATCCAGGCCAACGGCACGCTGGTCGTCCTGACCCGCAACGCGCCCACGACCTACTTCATCAATCACAACGACAAGCCGGCCGGCCCCGAATACGACATGGTCACCGCGTTCGCGCACTCGATCGGCGTCAAGCCCGAATTCGTCATCGAGGACTCGGTCGCCGACATGCTGCACGCGCTCGCGAGCGGCAGTGGCGACATGGTGGCGGGCGGCATCACCCGCACGAAAGACCGGCTTGGGACATTCGCTTTCGGCCCCACCTACCAGACCGTCACCGAGCAGGTCGTGTGCCAGCGCGGCGGCAAGCGGGCCGATAACGTCAAGGAACTCTCGAACGTGGATTTCGTGGTCATCGCCGACAGCAGCTACCTCGAGCAGTTGAAAGCGCTGAAAGCCACGCACCCTGGCCTGCACTGGAAGGTAGACGGCACCGCCGACACCGAAGAGCTGCTGCGCCGCGTGTGGAAGGGAAGCATCGATTGCACCGTTGCCGATTCCGATATCGTGGCCATCAACCGCCGCTTCTTCCCCAACCTCGTGGTCACCTTCAACTTGAGCAAGCCCCAGCAACTCGCCTGGGTGATCCCGAAAAACGCAAGCGGACTGCAGCGGGCGCTGCAGGCATGGTTCGCCCGGTACCGGGCGAGCGGCAAGCTGAAACAGGTCATGCAACGCTATTACGCGCACGTCAAGGTCTTCGATTACGTCGATACGCGGGCCTACGTCCGCCGCATCAAGACCCGCTACCCGAAGTACCGGAAGATATTCCACCAGGCGGCGGAAGCGCATGGCCTCCCGCCGCTGGTGCTGGCCGCGCAGGCCTATCAGGAATCGCACTGGAACCCGTATGCAAAGAGCCCGACCGGCGTACGCGGGATGATGATGCTGACCCTCAGCACGGCCCATGCGCTCGGCGTGCATAACCGGCTCAACGCCCGCGCAAGCATCGAGGCCGGCGCCAAGTACCTCGCCCGCCTGGAATCGCGCCTGAGCGACAATATCTACAAGCCGGACCGCATCTGGTTCGCCCTGGCCGCCTACAACATCGGGCTCGAACACCTGCGCGACGCGCGCGACCTCGCGAAAAAGCTCGGCAAGAACCCGGACCTCTGGAATTCGATGCGCACGGTATTGCCGCTGCTCGGCAAGAAGCGCTATTACCGGCACCTGGACCGCGGCTACGCACGCGGGCTGGAGGCCGTGCGCTACGTGCGGCGCATCCGCAACTACGCCGAAATCCTGCGCGAGAAGACCGGCGCCGGCGTGGCACGGAACGACATGGACCGTTTCTTCCCGGTCGCCGCCCTGCGCCTGATTTCTCTCGCAGCGCCGCTACGGCGCAACGATCAAGAAATCTCGCAGAGACGCAGAGACCGCAAAGAAAGATAGAGACGAAGGGGATGCGAAAATCTCCGGGGCAAAGCCCCCTCATCAAATCGTCATTCCGGACTTGATCCGAAATCCAGTCCAACCAATCGCGGGCAGGGCCCGCTCCTACCCTCTTTGAATTTGCGTGTGCCGTCGGGCGCGCCGGGAAGCGCAGTCCGAAACGGGTAAGAGGGCGGTGTGTTTGGTGGCCTTCGGAGAATCAGAAATCACCCCGCCGGGAGGACCAAGAAGAGCCCGACCGTCCGGTCGCCGCCCCGCACTTGATTCCTCTCGCAACGACGCAAAGACGCAAAGAATAAGGAGAGGGTCCCGTATCTATCTCCTTGTCCTTGCTTGCCCTGCAAGCAGGACGATATTGGCGCCATGATTTCTTAGCCGTCTTTGCCCCCCTGGCAAGCGATAATTCCTTGTGCCGATGCGGGCTCCGCTTACCGGGGCGCGACAGTACACCCCGGAGAATGCAGGAGCGGGCCCTTCGCACGAATGGTTTGTTGGATCCCTTGGCACCTCCCTCACCTGCTGCGCAAGCATGGGGGAGAGCCTACTGTCTTCCCCGCGATCTCTGTGCCTCTGCGAGATCTCTTACTCTTTGCGCCTTTGCGTCTTTGCGAGATTTATTTATTCGTTGTGCCGTAGCGGCGTAGCGAGAGTCTAAAGAACGAATCTCAGAGATCGCGTTCCCACGTCTCCCCGATCATGCCTTCGCCGAACCGATCGTGGGGCTCGGATTGCACCAGCCGGAACCCGGCCTTTTCGTACAGGTGCCGCGCGGCGGCGAGCACCGCGTTGGTCCACAGCGACATCCGCTCGTATCCCGCCTGCCGCGCGAACCCGATGCATTCGTCGATCAGGCGCGAATCCAGTCCGCTGCCTCTCGCCTCGGGCTCGACCAGGAGCAGGTGCAGGCGCGCCTCGGTATCCGAGTGCCGGCGTACCATCACCGACCCCGCAACGCGCCCGTCGCGCTCCGCCACCCAGGCGCGCTCGCGGAGCGGATCGTGATCTTCCAGGAAACGGCCCACCACACCCGCCACCAACCCCTCGAAGCGCGCATCCCAGCCGTACTCGGCCGCGTACAGCACGCCATGGCGATGCACGATCCATCCGCCGTCGCCGGGTCGAAGCTCGCGCAACAGGTAATCGTCGCGCACGCTCACTCCAGCTTCGAAGTGCAGTTCGGGCAGCGCCGCGCCTTGATCGGGATCGTCGAGGCGCAGTAAGGGCATTCCTTGGTGGTGGGCGCCGCCGGTTCGGCCGGCGTCTCGAACTCGCGGCGCACGCGGTTGATCATTCGCACCAGAAAGAACACGGCCCAGGCAACGATCAGAAAACTCAGTATGTTGTCGATGAAGACACCGTAGTTGAGCGTCACGGCCCCGGCCCTCTGCGCCTCCGCGATCGTGTGATACGGCCCCGGCTGCTTCCCTGGCGCGAGCACCCAGAACAGGTTGCCGAAGTCGACGTGGCCGATGGCGAGTCCGATGGGGGGCATGATCACGTCTGAAACGAACGACTTGGCTATCGTGCCGAACGCGCCGCCGATCACGATGCCGACGGCCATGTCGACCACGCTCCCCCTGAT
>JBJKSR010000247.1:0-3210 GCA_046703965.1 Gammaproteobacteria bacterium
GTACAAGGCTCATGACGGTACTCCCGTGTGACTGCAAAAACGGCGTCCAGCTTCGGACACCCTGATCTTTGGGGATTCGCGCCGTGAGTGTTATTCGGTGATTTACCTATTTGCGGTCATCGACCGATTCCGCGGCCGCTGTCCAGACAGCGCCCCGGCTTGACTCGCGACCGGCCGGGCGGCGTAGCGGAGGCGAGCCGTATCCCGATGAGCGGGCTTGAGACGCCCGCTCGCATGAGGGCCGATAAGCAGTTCCTTTGCAGAATCTGCCCGTCACGCTACATCCTATTTAAGCACCACACAGACTCCGTGAGGACTCCAAGCGGGATCCGCAAGGCGTCGCTTCCCCCAGCGTCGGCCAGGCGACGCTGGAATACATCAGCAGCAGACACGCCCTGGGAGTGTTGAGCCGGTGGAAGTCAATGACATGCATACTGCCAAGTTTGGCTTGGCCAAGTGGATTCCGCCGGACCCTGCGCCGTCCGTGCGAGCCGAGGCCTTGGGTCCTCGGCCGTGGGAATTGTGAGCGACCGGGTGGGGAGGCGCGGCGCTTGCACAGTTCGTTGGTACGGGCACGCTCGAACTGCTTGGGGTCGCAGGCTTGTACGTCCTCTGTATTCATTCAGTACCCTGACGCCGATCCTGTGTTATCTAATTCACCGGAGCCGTCGGGAGGCGGTCTTTTCGGGAGCTGCCGTAGGCGCGGCAGGTTTGTATGTCAGGTCAGGCTGTTGCCTCGCGCAGTGGAGCGATCTTCGGACGGCGTTTCTTCTCGGCGTGCCATAGATCGTAAGTGGTTTGCATGTTGAGCCACGACTCCGCCGAGCCGCCGAGTGCGGCAGCAAGTCGAATGGCAAGCTCCGCACTCACCGCAGCGCGCCCATTGACCACGCGGGAGAGCGCCACGCGAGACACGCGCAGCCGCTTGGCAAACTCGGTCACAGTGATGCCGCCGTCCTTGCGAAGCACGGTGTCGGCCAGGACCGCGCCGGGATGCGGGGGGGTGTACATGCGAGTCATTGATATCTCCGTCAGTGATAGTCCTGATAATCGACCAGCACGGCATCCGTGCCCTCGAAAGTGAATGTGAGCCGCCAATTGGCGCTCACCGAAATCGCGTAGTGACCTGCAAGGTCGCCGTGCAGTCCGTGGAAGCGCCAGCCGGGCATGTTCATATCGTCCGGGCCGGTTGCCCCATCCAGGCGGCCCAGCTGTACATTCAGCCGTTTGGCATGCTCACGCCGGATGCCGGCCTTAGAACCTGTCTGGAAGAATCGCTCAAGGCCGTCATGCCGGAAGGTCTTGATCATGTCCCAGCGTATCGCGTAACGATACGCGATGCAATGGCGCGCGCGGATAATTCAGACAGCGCCTCCGGGTCGACGAAACGGCACCCCGTTTGCACCAGCGCGCAGTGCCTCCAGGTCGTCGCTCCGTGCTTGCATCACCTCCCGCTGCTTGGGACGACAGCAGCACCAAATGCTCGCCGGGATTTGTAACAAAGCGGGACCGATTGAGGGTGGTGCCGGGAAGAGGATTCGAACCTCCGACCCGCGCATTACGAATGCATTTCATAGTGCCTCTACCTGTGGTAACGTGTATCAACGGATGACCGCAATGGCACGCAGAATACTATGATTCGCGGCGATTATGGACTGGTCATACGTAGCGACGATTTACCATAGCTAGTCAATCCAAATGGACTTGCTGTGGACTTGCTGGAAAGCAGTGTCAGAGCCGGGAGATTTCCATGGCGACCAAGCTCACCAAGCGCGCCGTAGAGGCGCTCAAGCCGCCCGTGTCGAGTCCTGCCACAGGAACCGAACCGGCGCCCTACGACGTCCGTGACGAGGAGCTGAAGGGCTTCCTGGTGCGCGTCGAACCGTCGGGCCGCAAGACCTTCTTCTTCGACTACCGCCTGCGGGGACGCCGCAATCGATTCAAGCTCGGGACCTTCCCGAACGTGTCCGCCGATGGCGCCCGCGCACTCGCGAAGCTCGCAGCCGGCGACGTGGCCAAGGGCATCGACCTGCAGGCCCGCAAGAAGGCCGAGCGCGTCGAGACTGAGCGGGCGAAGCACTCCACCCTGAACGCGTTCCTGGACCGCTACGAGGCTTGGGAAGCGACACACCGCAAGGTGCGCCATGCCAAGCGGATTCGCTCGGCATTCCCGGCCGCGTGGCTGGCACAGTCGCTCAGCGCCCTCGACTCCTGGAAGCTCGAATCCTGGCGCCGCGACGAGCGCAAAGGTGGCAAACAACCTGCCACGGTCAACCGGGACGTCGCAGCCCTCAAAGCCGTGCTGTCCAAGGCGCTCGACTGGGGTGTGATCGACAAGCACCCACTCAGCCGCGTGAAGCCGCTCAAGACCGATCCGATCGGCCGTGTGCGGTTCCTCACCGAGGCCGAAGAAACCCGCCTGCGGGCCGCCCTGCGCGCCCGTGACGCCGCCATGCGAGCCCGGCGGGCATCGTTCAATGAGTGGCGCACCAAGCGCCACGAGGAGCCGCTGGCGCTCTATCCCGAGCCGTACGCGGACCATCTCGAGCCGCTGGTTCTGGTGCTGCTGAACACCGGCATGCGGTTTGGCGAAATCACGCGGCTGCGTCACAGCGACGTGAACCTGACCGACCGGCTGATCACCGTGCGAGGCGAGGGCGCCAAGTCCGGCCGCACGCGGGTCGTTCCAATGAACCTCGAAGCGCATCGGATCCTGAGTGCACTCACGGGCGCTGCGGGCGAGTACGTGTTCCCCGGCGACGATGGCGAGCGTCTGACGACGATCAAGAAGTCCTGGGGGGCGGTGCTCAAGGTGGCCAAGATCGAAGGATTCCGACTGCACGACCTGCGCCACAGCTTCGCCTCGCGTGTGAAGCGTGCCGGTGCGGACCTCTACACAGTGCAGCGGTTGCTCGGACATTCCACGCCGATCATGACGCAGCGGTACTCCCACCTGCAGCCGGACGATCTGCGCGCGGCGGTGGAGAAGATCGGGAGCTGACGCGGGGCTCAGGCTGCCTTCTTGCGGCGCGCATCGAGCCAGCGATCCAGCTCGGGAAGCTCGTACACCACCAGCGAAGGCCGGCCTCGATAACGGCCGCGCTGATGGCGCGACAGTACGACGAACGCCGGCCCGTGCTCGCCCGGGTCGCCCGGCGCGACGAGCCGCCACTTCCTCAGCAGCGACGCCGACACTCCAAGGTACTTGGC
>JBJKSR010000248.1:0-7855 GCA_046703965.1 Gammaproteobacteria bacterium
GCCAACACCTCCCTTGCAAGCTAGGAACTGTTGCCGAATCGGAACATGCGGGCGATGACGTGATCGCCTTTCGCCTCGTGCACCGTGGCCAGCAGCACGTGACCGCCCCAGTAGACGATCAGGATCCAGGCGAAGGTGACATGGAAATCTTCGAGGGTCTCGGCCAGTTCGGTGCGCCCCATGCGGAGCTGGAGCAGGACGAAGATGGAGGTGCCGAAGGCCGCCACCGCGGTAAGCGCAAGCAGTCCGAGCCCGTGCACAAGGCCTACGAGGCTGGAGCCCGAGGGTCCGGAACGCGGCAGTTGCCCCTTCAACGCGGGACCGATGTCTCCTACCGCGGAGGCGAGGCGGCGCGGGGACCACGGAAACAGGTGGTGCAGAAGGCCGGGTTCGCGGGTGAGTATCCACGTCCAGTGCCAGAGCACCAGCGCGGCGATCGCGAGACCCAGATAGAAGTGCGAACGCACCAAAAGCGGAGTATGCCGGTCCATGACCAGTCCGATCACGATCTGGATGGTGACCAGCAGAGCTACGGTTACGTGCAGGCGGCGCAGGGACCGGCTCCAGGCGGCCGGCGTCTGGTTTAAGGCGTCGATGGCGATTTACTCCCCTTGGAAGGGCTACAGTCTGCCACATCGGGATCGGGATCGGGATCGGGATCGGGATCGGGATCGGGGTCATGAGCGGAATCGGCATGGCACGGCGACTCGACGGACCGGGCGCAAACGCTGCAATGACCGCCGCGCAGCAAGAAAGGCCGCATATCCTGTACCATTGGAGAGGTTTCCCAGCGGACGAATCTTGGCCGACGGACTGCAACGCATCGATGCGGACCTGCTGATCCCGGGCGGTGGCGAGCCGCTGGCGAATGCCACGCTGATCGTCAGGGAGGGGCGCATCGACTGGATCGGTCCGAGCGCGGACGCGCCCGCCACGGGCGAGGACGCGCGCGTTTTTCACGTACCGGTCCTCATGCCGGGCATGTGGGACTGCCACGTGCATCTCACCGGCCTGCGCGGCGCCAACCTCGATCTGGCCATGCAGGTCCCGGTCCCCGTGGCCGTTGCCCGGGTCGTCGGCGATGCCGAGCGTGCGCTCGAGGCGGGGTTCACCAGCGTGCGCGAGGTCGGCGGCTACGGCGTCTACCTGTCGCGGGTGATCGCCGAGGGCCAGGCGCGCGGACCGAGTATTTACGCGGCGGGGGATCTCATTTCCCAGACCGGAGGCCATGCCGATCTGCATTCCTACTCGCTGGGCTGCGTCGCTGATTATGCGGCGCGGGACGGCTGGCTGCACACCTGCGACGGCGAGGCGGAGTGTCTGCGCGCCGTCCGCCTGCAGCTGCGCCGCGGCGCGAAGCTGATCAAGATTTGCGCCTCGGGCGGCGTGCTGACCGAGTACGACGATCCGATGCACCAGCAGTTCACGGACCACGAGCTGAAGGTGATCGTGGAAGAGGCGGCGCGCGCCGACCGCATCGTGGCGGCGCATTGCCACGGCAAGGCGGGGATCATGGCGGCGCTCCGTGCGGGCGTGCGCACCATCGAGCACGGAACGTACCTCGACGAGGAGGCGGCGCAGGCGATGAAGGACTGCGGCGCGATCCTGGTGGCAACGCGGTTCGTGAAAGTGCGCATGCACGAGTACGGGCAGGCCAATGGCATGGCCGATTACGCCTGGCGCAAGCTGCTCGCCACCGCCGACATTCATCGCCAGGCGATCGAATTGGCGATCAGGAGCGGGGTCACCGTGGCCTGCGGCACGGATACGCTGACCTCCGGGCCCGATTCGACGCTGGCATGGGGTTTGCACGGCCTGGAACCGGTACTGCTGGCCGAGGCCGGGATGACGCCGCTGCAGGCCATCGAGGCGGCCACCGCGACCGGACCGCTTACGCTCGGACCGCAGGCGCCGAAGGCGGGGCGCCTGGAGACCGGCTGGGACGCGGACCTGTGCGCGCTGGCGCGCAATCCGCTCGACGACATCCACGTGCTGGCGGAGACGTCCAACGTCACGCACGTCTGGAAGCACGGCCGCCTGGAGAAGCAACCGCCCGTTACCCGGTAGCAGCGGACGTCCCGGCCGTGATCCCGGCGTTTGGCGGCGTGGTGTCCGGCCACCCGCCACCGATACCCGAAACGACAGCAGTCACGGAGGATATATGCCGAAGGTCATCAATCCTGCCACCGGCGAATGCATCCGCGAGGTGTCGTGGTACGCATCGCGGGAAGTGGAGCGCCGGCTCGAGGTGGCACGCGAAGCCTTCACGCAGTGGCGTGACTACGGTTTCGAACGCCGCGGCGAATGCCTGAAGGCGGTGGCGAAGGCCCTGCGCGCCGAGAGAGACAGCCACGCGGCGCTGATGACCGAGGAGATGGGCAAGCCGGTGCGCGAGGCGCTCGGCGAAGTGGAGAAGACGGCCTGGTGCTGCGAACACTACGCGGAGTACGCAGCGGAATACCTGGCCAGCGAATCGCTGGATTCCGATGCCGCGCGGAGCTGGGTGCAATACCTGCCGCTGGGCACCGTGCTCGGCATCCTGCCGTGGAATTCCCCGTACTGGCTGGCTTCGCGCGTGTTCGCTCCGGCGCTGATGGCGGGCAACACCGTGCTTATCAAGCACGACCCGCACGTCCCGGGCTGTGCGCTGGCCATCGAGGCCGCCTTCCGCGAGGCAGGTGCGCCCGAGGGGTTGCTGCAGGCGCTGGTGATCGACAACGAGGCCACGGCGGTCGTGCTTCGCGACCGGCGGGTGCAGGCCGTTTCGTTCACCGGGTCGACGCGGGGCGGGCGGGCCGTATCGGCCATCGCGGGGGAACAGGTCAAGCCGGCGGTGCTCGAGCTGGGCGGTTCCGATCCCGCCGTGGTGCTCGCCGACGCCGACCTCGGGCGGGCGGTGGACACCATCGCCACCTCGCGCTTCATCTGCGCGGGCCAGTCCTGCATCGCCGCCAAGCGCATCCTGGTCGAAAAGCCCGTGTACGACGATTTCGTCGCCGCGTTCCACAAGCGGCTGGAAGGGCTGAGGGTCGGCGATCCCACGCGCGACGATACGGACATCGGCCCCCTGGCCCGGGCCGACTTGCGCGACCAGCTCCACCGCCAGGTAAGCGGCTCGATAGAGGCCGGCGCCCGTTGTCTGCTGGGCGGGGAAGTGCCCGAGGGACCGGGCTCGTTTTATCCGGTGACCCTGCTGGCCGGCGTTCCCTTCGATGCACCCGCCTTCACCGAGGAGACCTTCGGGCCGGTGGCGGCGGTCGCTGCCGTCGACGACGCCGAGCACGCTCTGGCCGTCGCCAACGACACCGATTACGGCCTCGCAGCCAGCATCTGGACCACGCCGGGAAGGGGCGAGGCCATGGCGCCGCGCTTCGAGGCCGGACAAGTGGCGATCAACGGCATCGTCAAGACCGACCCGCGACTGCCCTCGGGCGGCATCAAGGCGTCGGGGTACGGCCGCGAGCTGGGCCCGCACGGCATCCGCGAGTTCGTCAATGCGCAGCAGGTCTGGCTGGGCCCGAAGCGCGAGAGCTGAAGAAGGATCTCTCGCAACGCCGCCACGGCGCAACGAAAAGAGAAGAGAAATACTCTCGCCAAGGCGCAAAGACAGCCAAGAAGGAAATTTTTCCTGACGGCACCTGTGGGGGCCGTCGTCCCGACCGCGAAGGCCTCTGGCAGCACGGCCTATCGCGACGGGGACGTGTCCGCGATCGGTCCGGGCCAGCGCCCGCCCAGGCCGTGTTCGATGCCCAGGTGATCGAGTACCCGGCCCACGACGAAGTCGACGAGATCGGCAATGGATCCGGGACCGTGGTAGAAGCCCGGGCACGCCGGCAATATCACGGTGCCCATGCGGGCAAGACCGAGCATGTGTTCGAGGTGGATGGCGCTGAACGGGGTTTCGCGAGGGACCAGCACCAGCTTGCCGCGCTCTTTCAGTACGACGTCTGCCGCGCGCTCGAGCAGGTTTCTGCTGGCACCCGTTGCCACGGCGGCCAGCGTCGCCATCGTGCAGGGGCAGATCACCATGGATTTCAGGCCGCTCGAACCGCTGGCCATCGGCGCTCTCCAGTCGTTTTCGCCGTACGCGGTGAGCCGTCCCCGGACGGAGCCAAAGCGCTTCAACAGCCGGTTCCTGATTTCATCGGGGCGGGCGGGCAGGTTGATTTCGTCTTCCATCGACGCGACCAGCCTGCCGGGTGCCGTGATCAGCAGGTGTACGTCATGTCCGGCCTGCAGTAACGTTTCGATCAGCCGTAATCCATAGGCGGTTCCCGAAGCACCCGTTATCCCCACGACAACCGATTTCGGGGCGTCCACGTCTCGGCCCTCCACTATTCCAGGCCCAGTTGGGACCAGAGCCCGTCGACGCGTCTGACCACCTCCGGGTCCTTGCGGATAGTGCGCCCCCAGGTGCGACTGGATTCGGACGGCCACTTCTGCGTGGCATCGAATCCGAGCTTGGAGCCCAAGCCGGCCGTCGGCGAGGCGAAATCGAGACTGTCCATCGGGGTGTTGTCAAGGATCAGGGTGTCGCGGTGCGGATCGACCCGTGTGCTGACGGCCCACAGGATATCCTTCCAGTCGCGTACATTGACGTCGTCGTCGGTGACGATGATCATCTTCGTGTAAAGGAATTGCCGCAGCGTTCCCCAGATGCCGCACATGATCTGCCTGGCATGGCCGGGATAGGCCTTGCGTATGCTGACGCAGGCGATGCGGTAGCTGCAGGCCTCCGGCGGCAGGTAGAAATCGACGATCTCCGGGAACTGACGTCGCAGAATGGGGACGTACAGTTCATTGAGGGCCGAAGCCAGCACGGAAGGTTCGTCCGGCGGTCTTCCGGTGTAGGTCGCGTGGTACAGGGGGTCATGGCGGTGCGTGATATGGGTGACGGTGAATACCGGGAACTCTTCCACGTCGTTGTAGTATCCGGTGTGGTCCCCGAAAGGCCCTTCCGGGGCCGTATCGCCAGGCTCGACGTAGCCTTCGAGAATGATTTCCGCCTGCGCGGGCACCTTCAGCGCATTTGAAACACAGCGCGCGACCTGCGTTCTCGCGCCTCGGATTACGCCGGCCAAGGCATATTCGGAAATACCGTCAGGGACGGGCATGGCCGCCGCGAGCGACGTTGCCGGATCGGCACCGATGGCGACCGCCAACGGAAAGCGTTGCCCGGGGTGGGCCTGGCACCAGGCGCGGTAGTCGAGGGCGCCGCCACGATGGGGCAGCCAACGCACGATCAGGCGGTTGCGGCCGATCAGTTGTTGCCGGTATACGCCAAGGTTGTACCTGCCCCGATTTGGTCCCTGGGTAACCACAAGACCCCAGGTCAGCAGAGGTCCCGCGTCTTCCGGCCAGCATGTGAGCATTGGCAGGGCGGTCAAGTCAACGTCATCGCCGCTTTGCACACAGGCCTGGCACGGTGCATCCGCCTGTTCCCGGACCGGTGTGCGCAGCAGCCGCCCCAGCAGTCCCAGCCGGTTGAAAAGCTCCGAGAACTTCGCAGGCGGCTCCGGTGCGTGCAATTCGCCCAGCAATTCACCCAGCGTCCGCAGGTCGGAGGCGGATTGACGGCCCATTGCGTGGGCCACGCGCTCCGGGGTGCCGAACAGATTGGCCAGTACCCCCATGTCGTATCCGGTGGGGCGCTCGAACAGAAGGGCCGGCCCGCCGTTGCGCAGGACCCGGTCGCATACTTCCGTGATTTCGAGTCTGGGGTCAACCGGCGCAGAGATGCGTTTGAGCTGTCCGATGTCTTCGAGTCGCGCGACAAAGTCTCTCAGGGTATGCGTCGCCGGAAACAGGGGTGGGTTCGACTCCGGTGTAACGGTCGGTAACGCCTTCATTGCCCGTCGATCGTCGCGATGTGGAATACGGACGAGTCCAGCCAGGACAACAGGGACGATTGACTTTGCACCGTTATCCGGTCGGCGTAGCGACGCAACGGTTCGAACAAGTCGTGGACCCAGGCCCGCCCGGGCACGGCGACTTCATGAAGTTGCAGGGTCACCCTCACCGCCGGGGCCCGCGCCATAAGCCGCCGGGTCAGGCGTGAGAGGATCCGGGCTTCCTTCGCTGCGAGGCTGCGCCTGACCACGATCTTCAATCCCAACCGGTTGCCGGCATGTGCCGTGACGAATTGCAGCCTGTGCGTCGATTGGTACTTCCGCAGCCGCTTGCTCAGCTGCGCTGCCGACCGATGCAACAGGGCGTGCTCGCGCTCCCGTGCCGCTGCGATATGGCGTCTGGCGTAGGCCCGTATGGAGAGTGCATAGGCCCAGTCCTGGAGGGCAACCGTCCAGAGCCGGGGCGGGAAACCCGCAAGGCTCCAGATGAAAGCCGCAGCGCGGCGCGGGCCGCCACGAAGTATGCCGTTTGCGAGCACTCTCCAGGCAAGCGTAAGCGACTCGCGACGCAGCTGCCGTCCCGGCCACCGGGGCGGCCCAAAGTGCCGCAGCTTGTTGCGGATCCTTTTCGCGATTGCCCCGTCCGAACATAGGTCTCGATAGATGCCGCTGTACCCGTCGACCATCTCCTGGTAGCTCATGCCCAATGGGATGACGTTCGTGGCGCCGCCGGTATTGTCTCCGGGTGGAACGTCATGGCGCAGCCGGCCCTCGCGTTCCAGGCGCTCATAAAGCGGGGTGCGGGGGACTGCCGTCAGCAGTCCGAGCATGGCGACCTGTATTCCGGAACGCAGGATAAACCGGTATAAACGCGAAAAGGACTTCGGCGTGTCGTGGTCGAAACCGACGATGAAGCCGCTGAATACACTGATGCCGTTGCGGTAGAAATTATAGACGGCTTCGAGAAGATCGCTCTTCAGGTTCTGCTTTTTGCCGGCTTCAGCCAGGCTTTCGGGGTCGGGTGTCTCGATGCCGAGAAAAACCCAGCGGAAACCGGCATTGCGAAAGAGTTCGAGCAATTCGCCGTTCCCGGCGAGATTGACCGATGCTTCGGTGCCCAGACCGAAGGGATATTCGTGACTGCGCTGATATTCTGCAAGATAGCCGAGCAGTTCGCGGGCCCGGGGCTGATGGCCGATCAGATTGTCGTCGACGAAAAATACGTTCCGAGCGCCGGCCTTTCTTAATGAGTCCAGTTCGCGGCCGACCTGATCCAGCGTCTTGGTGCGCGGCCGGCGGCCGAAGAGAACGGGAATATCGCAAAACTCGCATTGGTACGGACAGCCCCTGGAGAACTGAAGGCTCGCAGTGGTGTAGCGGTCGAGCTTGAGCAGATCGAATCGGGGAGTCGGGGAATCTGCGAGGTCGGCCCAACCGTCTTGTCTGTAGAGGCCGCGTGGATCGCCGGCCGCGAAATTGCGGCAAAATTCGGGCCACGTATGCTCTGCCTCCCCGACCACGATCGTATCTGCATAACCGGAATAGGAGTCGGGAGACAGCGAGGCGTAGCTGCCGCCGGCGACCACGTAGTGACCCCGGCTTCGGTAATAGTCCAACAATTCGCGTTGGCGCCCATATTGGACAGCCATTCCGCCGACGCCGACGATGTCCGCTTCAGGGTTCATCGGCAAGGCCTCGATATTTTCGTCGAGTATGGTGATCTCCCAGTCGTCCGGGGTCAGCGCAGCCACCGTCGCGAGGCCCAGCGGGGGATTGACTGCACGGCGGGAAGGCAGAATCTCCTGCAGCGCCCAGCGGAAGCTCCAGAAGCTCTCGGGGAATCGGGGATTGATCAACAGCAGGCGGACCCGGCCTCCGGATTCGCGAAACGACCAGGTATTCGGGCTTCGAGTCATCGCGGGATTTTCCCACTCCGGGCGGATCGATCGGTTGATCCAGGTCAAGTAACGGCATGGACCCGGGCGATAAAATTCCTCTTTCCGGCG
>JBJKSR010000249.1:0-4636 GCA_046703965.1 Gammaproteobacteria bacterium
TGCCGAATATCGACAGGTGATCGAGCATGCGCGAGAGGTCCTGCCGGCTGAACCCGGGGCGAAGGACGACCGAGAAGACGCCCGTGGAGCCCCTGAAGTCGCGCTTCCAGTACTCGTGGCCTGGGCAGGACGGAAATGCGGGATGCAGGAGGGTTGCGACCTCCGGCTGAGCCTGCAGCCAGTGCGCCATCGCCAGACCCCTCGCCTGCGCTTCTTGGAGCCTGATGTGCAGGGTGCGCATCCCTCTCAAGGCGAGGTAGCAGTCCTCGGGGCCCGCCAGCATAGCCATGCTCTTGTGGGCCTTCTTCAGCTCCGGCCACACCTCGGCACGCGCACTCACCAGGCCTAGGAGAAGATCGGAATGCCCGCCCAGGTACTTCGTCCCGGCTTCCACCGACAAATCGCACCCGTGCTCGTGCGCCGGAAAGAACAGGGGCGTCGCCCAAGTGTTGTCGAGGATGGTCTTGATACCGTGCCTGATCGCGAACTCCGTGACTCGCGGCACATCCTGGATCTCGAAGGTCTGCGAGCCCGGTGATTCGAGGAAGATGACCGACGTATTCGGCTTGACCAGCGGCTCGAGTCCGCTCCCCAACAGCGGATCATAAAAGGTCGTTTCGATTCCGAATCTGGCGAGAACATTCGCACAGAACGAGCGGGTTGGCAGATACACACTATCCGGCACAAGCAGGTGCTCGCCGCTTTTGAGCACGGCCATAAGGGCCATCGCCACTGCGCCCAACCCTGACGGGCACAGAACGGTACCCGCCGCGCCGGTAATCGACGTCCAGGCGCTTTCCAGGCTTTCGACGGTCGGCGTGCCGGCGGTACCGTACGTGTAACGGGCACGACCCTGCTCAAGGTCGTCCAGCGTCTTGAACAGGACCGTCGAGCCCCGATAGACCGGCGTATTGATGAAGCCATAGTGTTCTTCGGACATCCTGCCCAGCCTGGAGAGCCGGGTGCCCATGCCCATCGGGTTGTCAGCGTGATGCATAAAATCTCGGCGCCGTACGGATTGGCTGTGCTCCCGCTATGATAGAGCGCCTATGTCCGAAACCAAACCGTACGCCGACGCCTGCGAGCGCAATCAGGGTCCGATCCTCCAGGTGCTGCTTCAGCACTTCGCGGACCGGCGCCGTGTACTGGAGATCGGCAGTGGAACCGGACAGCACGCGGTACACTTCGCCGCCGCCCTGCCCGGGCTGATCTGGCAGACATCCGACCTGGAGCCGAACCTGGCGGGTATCGGCCTGTGGGTCAAGGAGGCGCGGCTTGCGAATCTGCCGCCTCCCCTCGCGCTCAATGTCTTCGGTCCCTGGCCCGCCGCGCGATTCGATGCCGTGTTCACGGCAAACTCATTGCATATCATGAGCTGGACGGGGGTATGCGCACTGTTCGCGGCGCTGCCGCAGATCCTCACGAGCGAGGGGCTCTTGGTCGTGTACGGCCCTTTCAACTACGACCGCACGTTCACCAGCCCAAGCAATGCCGCCTTCGATGCCTGGCTCAAACGACGCTCGCCGGAAAGCGGCATTCGCGATTTCGAGGCGGTCGACGCGCTGGCCAGCGCGTGCGGCTTGAGGCTCGTTGAGGATCGGTCGATGCCGGCGAACAATCGCACCCTGGTTTACCGCCGATCGTGACAAGACTCGGCCGTATTGAGCCTTAGGTCTTGGTCGAGGATCGCTCGACGCACGGTAGGGGACCGGCGTGAACCGGGCAGACCGGCGACTCGCCGCTGCGGTCGGTCCGAGAGCGGCCTTGGGGGGTGCCGGGCGCCGCGATGGCGCTGTTCGGACTCTTCTGGCGTCCCGCGATGCTGACTTGCCGCCCGCCACGGCAAAAGGTATGGTCAAGCTCGCGCACGCCACTTTAAAGACTGATCTGCGGGCATGGAAACAATGAGTTTCCCCGGCGACCCGGGCACCGCAGTCTCCGTGGATGATGCGCCTTGATCGGCTCGTCAGCTTGCGTCAGCCGGCCCGATGGGCCGGCGCTTGGTGAACAATTCACGGGCTCTGGGGGGATCGCCATGATTGACCTGCGTCGATTGGTCCGAGGCACCGCACTGCCGCTCATCGCCGGCCTCATCGCTCTGTCGGCCATGCCGGTGAAGGCCCGGGCACAGGCCCCATTCCTCGGTCCCGTCGCCAAACCGCACTGCCAGCGCGGTGATCGAACCGAGTCGGGGGTCGACGGCCAACTTACTCGGGCAGAACGTGCCAGTGGCGCGTCCACCCGGCCGTACAACTGCAATCTGGCGATCGTGGGCGAGTACGCCGGCCAGGGCGCCGGCCACCAGCTGCTGTGGTACGGGCATTGTGCCTACGTCACGACCGATGGATACGATGCCGGACAACGGGTTGAGCGGTGGAACACTCCAACCCTCACTCCCCAGCTCAGAAAGCGCCTCGAAGGTGAATATGATCCGCCGTTGCTGCACCCGGGCATCCAGGTGCTCGACGTGTCGAACCCGAGCGCGCCCAAATTTACGACCAACCTGGACGATCCGGCTGCCCTCTATCCCTGGGAAGACGCATCAGTCAACTCCAGGCGGGCGCTGCTGGGGGTCGCCGAAAGCTGGCAGGGCGATGGGCCGCAGCCGGCGGTTGCCTTCTACGACCTGTCCGATTGCGCGCATCCGAAACTGCTGTTCAGCGGCCAGCTGCCGGACCCGAATCTGGCGGCACACGCGGGAAATTTTGCGTACGACGGGATGACGTACTGGCTCACCTCCTGGTCGAAACGCCGTCTGTACGCCATTGATGTAAGCAATCCCAGACACCCGAAAATGATCCTCGATTGGGACTTCCCCAACGACCAGCCTGGCGGTGCGGGCGCCCATCAGCTCTGCCACCGGATCTCGCTCAATCAATTCACTGTCGACGGCCATCCGCCCGACACGCTGCTGTTCTGCGGCGTGGTGGGCGATATGGTCCGTCCCGGCGTCTACCGCTCGGGAAACGGACTGATTATCTATGACGTCAGCCAAGTCCAGAACCGACGACCTCACCCGGTGATCAAAGTCATCAGCTCGCTCTATTGGAAAAACGGCAATACCGGGATAGAACCCGATCTGGCGTTCATCGACGGCAAGCCGTTCCTGGGCGTCGGCGATGAGTGCGGATCCGGCGGGTGCAGTTATCCGAAGGGTGCGATCGGCGCCTGTCGCGCAGACCTCCCCCTGTTTGGGTTCGAGCGTCTCATCGATATCAGCAATCTAAAGAAACCCAAACTCGTCGCGCAGTTGACACTTGCCGTGGACGAGCCTCAGAACTGCGCGCTGACGGAGCACGACATAACGGCCAAGATGGACGGTCTGGGCTACAGCGTGCACGACTGCACCTTCGACAATCCTCTCGATGCGAAACTGCTCGCCTGTTCGAGCCATCAGGCGGGCGTGCGGGTCTTCGACGTTCATAATCCCTACAAGCCGAGGGAGATCGCGTATTTCGTCGGCCCCGCCCCGCCGGTGCCGACGGAGATTGACCCGGGCTCGCTATTGAACCCACTCCAGGGCGTAAGTCCTCCGATTAACTTCTCCTGGTCGAAGGCGCACAGCCGCTTTGTGTGGCGGCACGGGCAGCTGTACCTGTGGATTACCTCAAGCCATGGCGGCTTTTACGTCTTGAGATTCGAAAATCAGGCGCAGATCGCAAAACTGAAGCCGGTACCCACTCCCGGGAACGAGGATTATCAGGACTGACCGGGGTCTGCATACCCTAGGAAAACGCATGATCTCCCGGCGGCAGATCGCCCCGTGAGATCGCTCGTTGCAGCCGACAGAATTCCGCGCGTTCGCGGAGGCGGTAAGGCGCCGTATTGTGCGGCGCACGTTGATCGTCACATGAGAGGGTGCCCAGGAATGCACGGGCATCAGAAGGATGAAGGGTATCTCGGTCCTTCCTATCGGGTCCGCCGCTTTCGGCTGCCCGCCTCGTCCGTCCCGGGCTCATCGAGAAAATGCCGCTAATCGAGCAGCCCGGCGCGCCCCCAATGTCGTATTGATTAAAGCGCTTTCAGCGCTTCACTCAGAGCGCCTGACGGTCATTATGAACAGCGGCCTCGCCCCCGGAAATGTGCACTGCGCGCCCGCCCAGATAGCGCGCACAACAGGCAATGATTAAGCCAAAGACGAACATGGCCGCCAGATCCTCGGCTCCCTTGGCCAGTCGGAAGTGCGCAATCACTTCGCGCAGGGTTACCGGCGCGGCCGAGAACGGCATGACGATGAAATTCATTACGAGGTAAATCACGACTCCGGCAAGAAGACCGCCCAACCACCACGTCTTGCGGAGCCGAGTCAGGCGCGAAGTCACGAACCAGTAGATCGCAGCAATCACGACCGACATCGCCCACTGCAAGACCAGCCCAAGGTATGCCGCCGCAGCGCCCATAGAAAATGACGCCTTTCCCAGCACTCCGCTGGCGATATAGTGAGCAATCAGAACGGGGCTCACCGAGTTGATGAGCGCTGCGGCGCCGATGTCGAGAGTTCCTGCCAGAAGGCCGCCCGCAAAAATCGCCCGCAGACCGGAAGTTTCAGTTCCGTTCATAATCCAAGCCCCCCATTACGAGCGGTCCGAGTCGGACGAGCGCGATTATAGGACGCGGGCACGCCAATTTGCCAAGG
>JBJKSR010000250.1:0-3371 GCA_046703965.1 Gammaproteobacteria bacterium
ACCCGAATTGCCGTGGGTGCTGGAGTTCATGGACGACCAGGCGGTCGGTCTGATCCGCAACCGGGGCGTCGACGTCCCGGCGGAGTGCGCGTCTCTGCTGTTGATGGAAGTGGAGGGCGCGGGCGCCGGCCTGGACGCGGCGGTCGAATCGGTGGCCCGTGCGGCTCGCGGCGACGGTTTCGTCAAACTCGAGTCCACGGAGGATCCCGAGGAAGCCGCGGCCTTGTGGCAGGCGCGCAAGGCGCTGTCGCCCTCGCTGCGCACGCTCCGCGCCGGCAAGATCAACGAGGACGTGGTGGTCCCCGTGTCGCGCATCCCCGAACTGGTCCGGCGCCTGCAGGCGCTGTCCCGCGAGGCCGGTATCCCGATCGTGAATTTCGGGCATGCCGGCAACGGCAACCTGCACGTCAACCTGCTGTTCGACCCCGACGACGACCGCGAGCGCGAGGCGGCGGAAGGCGCGTTGCCGCAGGTGTTCGAGACGGTGCTCGAACTGGGCGGCACGCTGTCGGGCGAGCACGGCGTGGGCACCGCCAAGCGCGACTACGTGGCCATGGAGTTGGCACCGGAGGTGCTCCGGTTGATGCACGGCGTCAAGCGCGTGTTCGACCCGCACGGCATACTCAACCCGGGCAAAACGCTGCCGCCCGAGTCCGCCTCGTGAGTGCACGCTTCGAATACCTCGAGCCGGCACCGGGGTTCGGCGAGAGCCGCGCGCTGGCGGCGGGCGTCGAGTGGCTGCGCCTGCCGCTGCCGTTCCCGCCGGGGCACATCAACGTCTACCGCCTCGAGGGGGACGAGGACGAACCTTTCCTCGTCGATACCGGTTTTGCCGAGGAGCACACGACCGGCTTGTGGCGCGACGCGTATCGGCGGCCGCGCCGGGCCGTGGTGACGCACTTCCACCCCGACCATATCGGCCAGGCCGCGGGGCTCGCCGCGGGCGGCACGGAAATTCACATTCCCGGACCGGAATGGAGCAGGGCCCGTGCCCTGCATGAAGCGAGCGGCGAGCAGATCGATGCGTCGATCACCCGGTTTTTCGCCGGCAACGGCATGCGGGGCGACTACACGCCGGCCAGACCCGGCAACGGCTATCGCCGCAGCGTTCCGGAGTTGCCGTCCTCGGTGTCGGTGCTGGAAGCCGGGCCACCGCCCTTTGCCCATGACTGGACCGTGAGTTTCGCGAGCGGCCATTCGCCCGCGCATGCGCTCCTGTTCCGGGCCGCCGATCCCGTGCTCGCGGCCGGCGACGTGGTCCTGCCCCGGATCACGCCCAATATCTCGGTGTGGCCGGACGCGCCCGACGCGGACCCGCTGGGCGATTACCTGGGCGCACTGGAGAGCCTGCGCGTGCTGCCGGGCGATACGCTGGTTCTGCCCGCCCACGGATTGGTATTCCGCGGGTTGCACGAGCGCCTGGACGAACTCGCAGAACACCACGCGGCGCGCCTGGACGAGCTGCGCGACCTGCTGCGCCGGCATGGCCGTTGCACCGCACGCACGGCGTTGCCCGAACTGTTCCCCCGCGAGCTGAAGCCCTCCAGCGTTCCCTTCGCGCTGGGCGAGACGCTCGCCCATCTCAATCGTCTGTGGCACGCCGGCGAGGTCGAGCGTGAGGTCGACGGTGACGATGTGTATAGTTACCGTACCGTGGGCTAGTTGCAGAATCCGAAAAAATGAAGAGCAGATTGTGCGGAGGGACGCGTGTAGCGGCGTTCGGGATCCCGTCGGCTTGCATTCTGGCGTTGGGCTGCGCCGTTCTTTTGGGCGGCTGTGCCAGCAGACGCTGGATGCCTTTTCCTGAAAGAAACGAATTGAAGCAGGTCTCCAGGACCGTGATTTATGTCGAACCCAAAGGCAGACTGACCTATGCACATCTGCCGAATCCCGCCCTGCTGTACGCAAGCGGTATTACGGGCGCGGAAGCCGGCAATTACGTGGCTACCGGCTACCTGGGGTTCCCGGCGGCGGTATTCGTCTTTCCGGCCGTGGCCGTCGGTTCCGAGATACACGAGTACAGTCGGTTCAAGTCCCATATCAAGCGGTACCTGCCGGAAATATCGCGGCTCGATCTGTCTGGATACGAACGGGACATGATCGGCGAGGCCGTATCTCATATCGGCTGGCCGGGCGCCATGCCGCTGGAGACCGTGCCGTCCAGCACGAAGCCGGGTTATCTGAAAGACGTTGCATCACGCGATCGGTCGCGGGCGACCATTTTCATTATTCCTCGCGGTGTGCGGATGGGTTACGAGGCCCGGACGATCTATGTGGCGTACGGCGTTGCCGTCTATCTCAAGAACGCCGGTGGTCACGGAAAGATCAATCGGCTGAATACCGCGACGATACAGACCGTCCATCGCATAAGGTTTCCGCGGAATATACAGACGTACAATCCCCTGACGTCGCCGACGACGGACGCGTTGGCCGACCGCATGGAAATGCTGTTCGGCGACAATGCCAGGTTCTTCGTGGGGGCGTTCAACAAAGCGTTGCGGACGGAGCAATCGAAGATCAGCTGCTATTTCGCCGATAGCTGCCCCTAGCCCGGCGTCACGGCGATCCGGTCGGGATGCCGTGATCTATGCGAGGGTGAGCGGATCTCCGGCAGCGGGTTGCGCGGCGTACGTGCCGGCCATCAGGCCGGGCCGGGAAACGAAACCGAGGCAGAAGTGACGGTGCATGTGCGTCCTCCGTTCCCGGTAACGGCGTTCCGCCGCGCGATGGCTCAATCGCTCGGCGCTGCATGGATCGGCAAATTTACCTGCAGCGGAGCTTTGCGTCGTCAGGCAACGCGCAGGCCGAATCGGCGGTATAGCCAGGCCAGGAGCCACAGCGGACCGATCAAAAGGAACTGCAGGTCCTTGAAGAACGAGGGGCGCTTGCCCTCGACGTGATGGCCCACAAACTGGCCGATCCAGGCGACCACGAAGATGACGGCGCCGGTGAAGGCCACCGACCAGGGCAATTGCTGCAGTCCCCAGGTGGCAAAGACCAGGGCGGCGCTGACGACAATCATGCCCGGCAGCAGGCGCGGCGCGAGGCGGGCGTAGTAGACGAGGGCGAGCACGACGAGCACCGTGCCCCAGTGTATGAGCGGCGACAGGGCGAAGCCGCCGGGGCGCGGTATGGCGGCGAACAGCGCGACCAGCGCCAGCATGATCAGCGGCACGCAAATCCAGTGCAGTGTCTTGTTGGTCGGGTTCTGGTGGCTTTCGCCGTATTCGGCCAGCCAGCTGTCGATGGTGCGCATGACCTTGCCGCCTTGCAAGTACCGGTCCCCTTCCTATGGTGCAGCATGGCGGGATGGCAATCAAGTTCGGTGGGAGGTACGGCATGTGCATTCGCTATACACTGTTGCCCATGCC
>JBJKSR010000251.1:0-3863 GCA_046703965.1 Gammaproteobacteria bacterium
ATGGGCGCGCGCGCTTTTTTTTCAGAGGAGAACACGCCCGAAACGGATCAGGAAGAAATTGTGGAACCGGTTCGCTCCGCCTCGGTGCGAAGGCGGAGCTGGCCGCAGGCCGCGTCGATGTCGTGTCCCTTTTCCCGGCGCAGGGTGACGGAAATGCCATGACTTTGCAGCGCATCGCGGAACCGGCGCTGCCGTCCCAGGGCGGGGCGCCGCCACGGCAGGCCCGCGACCGTGTTGTAGGGAATGAGGTTGACGTGGGCGTGCAGTTTCGAAGCGATCGCGCGCAGCCGTGCCGCCTGGTCGGGCGAGTCGTTCACGTCCTCGATCAGGATGTACTCGAGCGTGACCATGCGTCCGTGCCGGCCGGCGAACAACTCGACGGCCGGGAGCAATTCCTCGAGCGGCCAGCGCCGGTTGACCGGCATGATCTGTTCGCGGACTTCGTTGGTGGCGCCGTGCAGGCTCACCGCGAGCCGGAAGCCCAGCGATTCCTCCGCGAGCCGGCGGATCTGCGGGACCAGTCCGCTGGTGGAAATCGTGATGCGGCGCGCCCCAAAGCCCAGCCCCCAGTCGGCATTGAGGATGACGAGGGCGCGCATCAGGGCGTCGTAGTTGTGCAGGGGCTCGCCCATGCCCATGACGACGATGTTGTCGAAGGAGGCGAGCTCGGCGCGGGCCCGCGGGGTGCGGGCGTCCTCCCGGCGGCAGACCTGGATGAGCTGGTGCACGATCTCGCCCGCCGACAGGTTCCGCTTCAGGCCCGCCAGGCCCGAGGCGCAGAACTTGCAGCCCATGGCGCATCCGACCTGCGTCGAGATGCAGATCGTCTTGCGCGAGTGCTCGAGCCCGACGCCGTCCTGCGGCGCGCGGATGATGACCGTCTCGATGAGGGCGCGGTCGCGGAGATCGAGCAGCAGCTTGTCGGTCACGTCCTCGGATTGGCGGCTGAGGACCAGCGAGGTCGGGTTCAGATCGTAGTTCTCGGCCAGCCAGGCGCGCAGCGTCTTGGGCAGGTTGGTCATTTCCTCCCACGCCGCCGCCCGCTTCTGGTAGACCCAGGCGAGGATCTGCCGGGCGCGGTATCCCGGTTCGCCGGCCGCCGTCAGGTGGGCCGTGAGCGAATCCAGCGATTCGCCGTGAAGCGGCGGCCGGTCGGGCGCAAATTTCATGGCGCCACCAAGAACACCAAGGCGGGCGGGAAGTCAAAGGTGGCGGCGGCGCGTTTTCGCGCGTGCGTCCCCCGGTCCCCCTGCTTTACTGCCTCCGCATGGGCCTGCTGCAGCGGCACATCTTCAAGAACGTCCTCTTCGCCTGCACGGCCGCAGTGGGGCTGTTCGCGTTCGTCCTGATCATCGGCAACGCGGTGAAGGACCTGCTGGGCCATCTGGTGGCGGGGCAGCTGGCCCTGGGGATGTTCGTCGAGCTGGTGCTGCTGCTGGTGCCGTTCGTGGTGTCCTACGCCCTGCCGATCGGCGTCCTCACCGGCGTGCTGCTGGTGCTGGGCCGCATGTCGTCGGATCACGAGGTGACCGCCATCCGCGCCGCGGGGCGCAGTCTGGGCTGGCTCGCGCGGCCGATCCTGTTCCTGGCGGTGCTGGGCGTGGGGGCCGGCATCGCCATCAACTTCAAGTTCATGCCGTGGGCGCGGGTGGTGTACCATACGGAGCTGGGCGAGGCGGTGCGGGCGAACCCCGTCAGCTTCATCGTGCCGCGCACCTTCATCCGGGATTTCCCGGGCATGGTGCTCTACGTGGGCGACAAGGAGGGGCAGAAACTGAAGGACTTCTGGCTGTGGGAGCTCGATTCCGAGGGGCGGGTGAGGTATTTCGCGCACGCGGCGTCCGGCAGCGTGAACTACGACGAGGCGACGGGCGACCTGGTCCTGAACCTGGCCGACGGCCACGCCGAGGTGCGCAACGCGCAGCATCCCGAGAATTTCTCGACCCCCGCCACCTACCTGGCGTTCGAGCACACGACGCTCCGGCTCTCGCTGCTCCACCTCTTCGGGCCGGTGACGATCCACCGCAAGCTTCAGTGGTACACCTACCGGCAGTTGATGGCTGACTGGCGGCGCCTGCTGCGGCCGGTGCCGGGAATGACGGCGCGCCAGCGGGAGCTGGAGCGCATGAAGGTCCAGATGGTGATCCAGGACAAGTTCACGACCGCCTTCGCCGTCTTTTCCTTTGCCCTCATCGCCGTGCCCCTCGGCATCAAGATCTCGCGCCGCGAGACGTCGGCCAACCTCGGCGTGGCCCTCGGGCTCGCCATGGGCTACTACTTCATCACGGTCGTGATCGGCTGGCTGGAGCACCAGCCCGAGCTGCGCCCGGACCTGCTGATGTGGGTGCCGAATCTGGTGTTCCTCGGGTTGGGGATCTGGCTGTTCTGGCGCGTGGACCGCCACTGAGCGGGGCCCGGCTCGGAGATCCGCGTCTTGGGTTCCGGGTCGGAAGGCGAACCGAAAACCCGAAACCACTCCACCCCCACGGCGTCAGCCGGCCACCGGCATCGCCACCATGCCGGAGCGGCCGTCGATCGGCGCCAGCACCTGGTCGCGGACGGGAATGGTCGCGCGGTTCGCCAGCAGTTCGCGCGCGTAGTCGTCCAGGCGGATGAACCGCACGCCGCGGTCCGCGCCGGCGCGCAGCAGGTCGCGGAAAAGCTCGCGCCTGGCCATGCCCTCGATCTCGGCGTGGATGGTGAGCACGTTGACAGCGTCCTCGCGCAGCAGGGAAAGGTAGTGGGGCACGATGCGGTCGTCGGGATATTCCGGGCGGCCGAGCAGCTCGTCGAAGGTGGGCAGGGTGCTGGGAATCTCCAGCGTGGCGAAGACCCGGCCATCGAGCCGCGGGAAGAAGGGAGGGCCGTTGCGCGTGTCACTGGCGTAGAGCAGGCCGGCCTCGTCGTAGACCGCGCGGCTGCGGGCGTTGCTCTGCCAGCCGGCGGCCCCGGCGGTGTGCGCCTCGACGCCGAAGATCCGGCGGAACTCGGCCCGGGCGCGGCCGAATTCGGCGCGGATCTCGTCGGGGCTCATCCGGTGCAGGTGGTCCTGCCAGCGGTAGTGGTTGTGGCAGTGGATGCCGACCTCGAAGCCGGCGTCACGCACGGCACGCAGAGTGCCGGTGTTGCGCCGCCCGATGTGGGGGGCGGGCAGGAGCGTGCCGTTGAGCAGCGTGCGCACCCCGTAGGTCGAGACCACGCTCGTCCGGCTGACCTTGCCAAAGAAGCCCGGCCGGAAGATGCGGGTGATGGCCCGGCCGGTCTGGTCGGGACCGAGGGAGAAGAGGAAGCACGCCGGCGCTCCCGCGGTCCGGAGATCGGCCGCGAGTTGCGGCACGCCGACGCGGGTGCCGCGGTCGGTGTCGACGTCAACCTTGAGCGCCAGCCGGATCGGCATCGTTGGGATCGGGCTTCGCGCCGGGAGCCTCAGGCGAGCTGGTAATCCTGGTGCGCGAGGTGGTAATCGAGCGTGAGCTTGATCGCCGTCCGCAGGTCGGTCTTGGGGATCCAGCCCAGGTGCCGGCGGGCGTTGGCGACGGCCGGCACGCGGTTGCGGATGTCCTGGTAGTATTTGCCGAAGTACTTCGCCGAGGGCACGACGACGACCTTCGCGCGCGCGGCGCGCTCCCGGTACTCGGGATATTTCCTGAACGCCGCGATCATGAGCTGGGCGAGACGGGCGACGCTGACGTTGTTCTTCGGGTTGCCGAGGTTGAAGATCCGGCGCGAGGCGCCGCCGTGCCGGTTCTCGATGATGCGCAGCAGGGCGTCCACCCCGTCGTCGATGAAGGTGAAGGAGCGGCCTTGGCGGCCGCCGTCGACAAGCTGGATCGGCTTCTCGAAGATGACGTTCGAGATGAACT
>JBJKSR010000252.1:0-3650 GCA_046703965.1 Gammaproteobacteria bacterium
GCCTCTAGGACCGTTCCTTGCCAAGAATTTCGCGACCACTGTCTCTCCTTGGGTGGTGACGCTTGAGGCGCTGGCGCCGTTTCGCGCGCCCTGGCGGCGGGCGCCGGCCGATCCGGCGCCTCTGCCGTATCTCGACGGCGCCGAGCTGCGTGCGGCAGGCGCGCTGGAGATCGGGCTTGAAGTGGCGCTGGAAACGACCGCCATGCGCACCCAGGGACTGGCGCCTCAGCGGCTGTCAAGATCCGACTTCCGGGACAGCTACTGGTCGATTTCGCAGATGATCGCGCACCATACGGTCAACGGCTGCAATCTCGTTCCGGGCGACTTGCTCGGCACCGGCACGCAATCCGGGCCGACCCCGGAGCAGGCGGGCTCGCTGCTCGAGCTGACCTCGGGCGGCACGCGCTCGCTGACGCTGCAAAATGGTGAGCAGCGCAGCTTTCTCGCCGACGGCGATCGGGTGATACTGCGCGGACAGTGTCAGCGGCCGGGCTTTGTGCGCATCGGCTTCGGGGCAGCCAGCGGGCTGGTTCTTGCCTCGGATTGAGCCCTGCGGCCGCACGCCAGCGGGTGGGCTGACCTTGGATGACATTGGGAACCGGCGGACGCGCCAGCGGGGTAAAAATTCAATATACTTGAGCCGTCTTCGTGATTCCTGAATCCAAGGGTCGTCGCGGGCCGCGTGCGGCCGCGACACGAATAATATGCCGAACACGTTGATTCATGAGTCCAGACGTCTTCTGTTGCCGTTCGATACGGTCGTCGATGCGCTGATTGAGCTCGATGCCAAACACGGACGCTGGCCTGCCGGCGCGGAGATCGTCGAAGTATCGATGGTCGAAGGTGCAAACGAACACATGCGTAGCGTCGCTCTGTCGGTGCGGTCGCCGGGGAAGGAGGAGACTGCGCAACGCACCTACCAGCTGCCGACCGTCGCCGCGGCGATCGTCAACTACTGCCTGACGATGCGCGTACCGATGCCTCGGGGCTCGAGCAAGTCGATCCAGATCCTGCCTGAAGGCATTGTGCTGATGCTCGAGGACACTCTAATGTTCCAGAGGCGGCACAAGGAACCCCCCGCCGCCCGGACCAGCAGCGCACAATCGGCGCAGGAGCGCACCGCTGCGAGCGCACCGGACAGTACGGCCGCGGCAGCGGCGCAATCGCCTGCCGAGCCTGCCACTGAGCCTGCCGCTAAGCCCGCCGCTGAGCAGGCTGGCGATGCCGCACCGCACTCCAAAGGCGCTTCTGAGGCGCCTCAGCCGGGCGAATCGCGATAGCCGCGAACGACCGACTGAGGCGCGGAAAGCGCCGAGCGCTCGGATGTCCTGCGCACCCCGGGAGCCAGGGCAACACTGTGCCGAGAGTGGTTTTGCGTGCGGTAACCCGTGAAGCCTTCCGCCGGGGCTGACCGGTCCAGTACGGAGGGGTCATGGCAGACGCAGGACTGGCTTGTGAAGAGGGTCGAGCGATGCGTGTGAGTTGCCGTCCGGGAAGGCCACTGCCAGCCACTTCGCTTCGTGCGTCAGGTATTCGTCAGGTAGTTGAACGCAACCTCGCCGGAGTGGTCTAATGGAAAGTGTACCGCGGCGCCTTGGCCTGCGGGTGAGCGCGGGATGCGGCGCCGGGGAGGAGGAGATTATGTCTCGATACATCCCCGCGAAATCTGACTTTGAGCACGCGGCTGACGAGCGGAGAAACTGCCTCGCGCGGTGGCCGCGATTCGCAAGAGGTGCGGCACGCCGCGCCGAGATAGGCTTGATCTCCGCCCTGGCCGCGATGGCGATCGCTCTGGTCCCAACCGTTTCGTACGCGGGCCCGCCGCATCATTTCGGCGGCCACGCTGGAGGGCATCACTTCGGGGGTGGACATTTCGCCGGGTCGCACTTCGGCGGGTCGCACTTCGGCGGGTCGCACTTCGGTGGTTCGCACTTCGGCGGGTCGCACTTCGGTGGGTCGCACTTCGGTGGGTCGCACTTCGGTGGAGGGCATTTCTCACGGCCGCACTTTGCGGGGCCGCGCGCGCCAAGCGCCCACTTCGACGCTCCCCATTTCGCCGGAAGGTACGCACCGGCTCACACCGGTGATTGGCACGGCGGCGGCGGCTGGCATGGCGATTCCCGTGGCGGTTTCTGGCACGGCGGTCCGAGGGGTGAGGCACTGCAGGGCGACGGTTGGCGCGGCGACGGTTGGCGCGGCGACTACGATCATTGGCATGCCGGATGGGGCGATTGGGATGGCCCGGGATGGGGGCCGTATGACTGGAGTGGAGCGCTGTGGCTGGGGGGCTACTGGAACGGGCTGTATTGGCCTCCGGTCAATTATAGTTGGAACTACCCCTGGTTCCTCGCAACCATACCGGGCGGAGCGGTTACGATCAGCTTCGGCGGGATTCCCTATTACTATGTGAATCGTGTGTATTACACCTGGAGCCCTTATTACAACGGTTATGTCGTTGCCAATCCGCCTCCAGTTGCGTCTTCCAGTGCGCTCGGCAATGCTTCCACGCAATCGAATTCTCCAGCCGACGCAACGGGTGTGCTGAGTCTGCGGGTGATTCCGAAGAAGGGACAGTCCGCGCAGCAGACTGCAAATGACCGCTACGCCTGTCACAGGTGGGCCGTCGCGCAGAGCGGTTTCAATCCGATCGACTCGAGGCAGGATGCAAGCGCCTCCGGGCACATGCGTCACGATTATCAGCGGGCCATGGTCGCTTGCTTGAAGGCGCGAGGCTACCGCGTTCAGTGAGGCGGGGAGGTCGAGCGCTGCGCCCGACTGTTCGCGGCCTCGGACATCGGCGAGAATATGCCGATGTCCCTGCAAGCAACGCAGCTGAGCGCGACATCCGACCTTAGACCGGGGACGGATGCGAGTCCGTCGATACTCGTCTGCCGGCCCAATACGCGGCTCGGCAATACGGTGCTCTTGACGCCCCTGATCGAGGAGCTGCAAACGGCTCTCCCGAATGCGCGGATCGATGTGCTGTCGGCCTGTCCTGCAGCTGAAGAAGTGTTCCAGGGCTTCTCAGGCATTTATCGTGTTTACGAGCTGCCGTTTCGCGGTGTACGTCACCCATTGCGATATCTGAGCACTCTGCTACGGGTGGGGCGCACTTGCTACGACGTCATCATCGACCCCTGCCCGAACTCCTGGACCGCGCGCTTCCTCGCGCGCCGACTTCCCGGGCGGCTAAAAATTGGATTTACACACCCGCGCCGCAACCAGGGCCTTGATGTCAGTATCCCGTTCACCGACGCGCCGCGGCACATGGGTGCCTATCCGGTGTATCTCGTTCGGCGCGCGTTGTTCGACCTCGACCGGAACGTTTCGCATGCCGACGAGGTGACCCTTGGTCTGCGACTCTCGCCGTCCGAGCGGGAATTCGGCCAGGAGCAGATCCGACGCCTTGCCTCCGGTGAGCCCCGCGGTCCTGTCATCGCGTTGGCGACGCACGCGACGGGCGCCAAGCGCTTCGCGCTCGCGTGGTGGCGGGCGCTCATCGTCGAGCTGCACGCGCGCGTGCCGCAGGCCCGCTGCATCGAGATTCGTCCGCCGTCAGGACAGGCTTCACTGCCGGAGCTGGCGGGGTTTTCCTCCCGGCGGGTGCGCCAGGTGGCCGCGGTGATCGACGCGGGCGAGTGTTTCGTGTG
>JBJKSR010000253.1:0-3652 GCA_046703965.1 Gammaproteobacteria bacterium
CCATACGCATCATTGATGAACCGTACCGGCGAGGGCAAAGACCCCCATAACGAGGTTTAGTCCCCAATAAATAACAACAAACAGGCGGTTCCGCCTGAAAATCGATTGCGCTTATTTATTTCCGACCCGTTCAGAAAGCGTAATCACTACCCGGCGGATAGATTGCGCTACCCCGGGCCGGAAATCCGGCACTGCTTATTCCCCAATATCCCTCTCTATTCGTTTATGACATTGAACGCAAAACCCTGAAGCCACCTTCCTTGGCAGCCTTTTCCCTCCTGCATTCCTGCTCTCTCCCATATTTGCGTTTCTCGTGGTTTTATTTCTGCATTTCTGCAGCAAACGCCCCGGCAACCCCAAAGCCTGCATTGGCGTTCAATGTATTTTTAGCAGATCGGGAACGACAAGAAAAGACTTTTTTGAAACTTATCTAAAAAGTCCTACACGCAATTTATTCGTATCGTAAAAAGTGACGAAAATTGTCACTCATTTGTGCTGTTTATGACTTCAGTGCGGACTTCAATCAGAGCTTTCTTCCGCGGTCGGATTCTCCAGGCTGAACTCGCCGCTGTCATAGTCGTAGGCGAAGATCTCGGCGTAGCGGCCCCAGGCGACGACGACTTCGAGTACGCGCTCGGCTTCCTCGTCGGTGAAGAATTCGTTGAGTTCGGCGAGGAAGCGTTCCTCGGGGACGCGGTGGTCGTCGTCCTTCTCGATGGCGTCGGTGATGTGGCGCGCGAGCGGCACGCGCTCCATCAGCGAGCGGCCGAAGATGACCTTGCGTTCCAGGATGTCGGCTTCCAGGAAGGCCTCGCCGGAATCGGAGAGGTGCAGCACGCCGCCGTCGGTGGTGGCGAAGCCGAGCAGGTCCAGGGCCTCGACCAGCGGGAAGATCTCATCCACCTCCATTTCCAACTCGTCGGCGAGGGCGGCCAATTCCAGGCTCCCGCTGGTGGACTGCTCGCTCACCTCGTCGAGCACGCCGAGCATCTGCTGCACGTTGGCGCTCGGCAGGCGGCGGCCGATGCCGAGCGTCGCGAGCGGGCCCACCATCGGCGCCGAGGGGCGCGTCATGATCGCGTAGACGCGGTCCACCAGGGCGCGAAAGGCCTCGGAGTTACGGTCGCGCGGATGCCCCAGGCGAATCGGCAACTCGGCCTTGATCGAGGCCGGGTCGCCATCCAGGATCAGCAGGCGGTCGGCCAGCAGCAGCGCTTCCTCGATGCTGTGCGAGACCATCAGGATGGAGCGCGTGGGAATCTTGCGCTCGCGCCACAGGTCGAGCAGATCGTCGCGCAGCGTCTCGGAAGTCGGCACGTCGAGCGCGGAGAACGGCTCGTCCATCAGCAGCACGTCGGGTTCGACCACCAGCGCGCGGGCGAAGCCGACGCGCTGGCGCATGCCGCCGGACAGCTCCTTCGGGTAGGCGGACTCGAAGCCGTCGAGGCCGATGAGGTCGATGGCCTCCAGCGTGCGGCGGCGCTGCTCGGCCGGGTCGAGCGCCTGCGCTTCCGGGCCGAGCCGCACGTTCTCGAACACGTCGAGCCACGGGAACAGGGCGAAGCTCTGGAACACCATGCTGATACCGGGCTCGGTGCCGCGGATGGGCTGGCCCTTGTAGAGCACCTGCCCCGCGGTCGGCGGCGTGAGGCCGGCGATGATGCGCAGCAGCGTGGACTTGCCGGAGCCGGACTTGCCGAGCAGCGCGACGATCTCGTTCTCGCGAAGCGAGAAGTTCACGCCGTCGAGCACCACGATCGGCTGGCGCTCCGGGCCGGTGAACTGCTTGCGGACTTTGTGCAACTCGATCAGTGCCGACATGGCTTCAGGCCTCCGAGAACCGCTCCGCCGCGAGGCGATACAAGCGTACCCACAATACGCGGTTCATGAGCAAAACGTAAATGATCATCACGGCGATGCCAAGTACCAGCTTGGGCTGGTCGCCGGCGGCGGTCTGCACGGCGATGTAGGAGCCCAGGCCGCTGGCCTGGATGGTGTGCCCGCCCCAACTGACGAATTCGGCCACGATGCTGGCGTTCCAGGCTGCCCCCGCCGCGGTCAGGCCGCCGGTGACGTAAGCCGGCAGCACGGCGGGGAGATACAGCCGCCGCCAGCGCCGCCAGCCCTTGAGCCCGATACTGTCGGCCACCTCGCGCAGATCGCCGGGGATCTGCTGGGCGCCGGCGATCACGTTGAACAGGATGTACCACATCGCCCCCAGGATCATCAGCGGGCTGAGCCAGATCTGCGGGTTGAGGTGCCAGGTGAGGATGGCGAAGGCGAAGAGCGGGAACAGCAGGTTCGCCGGGAACGCCGAAAGGAACAGCACCATGGGCTGCGCCCAGCTCGTCAGCTTCGGGCGCAGCCCGATCTGGATGCCGATGGGCACCCAGACGACGCTTGCCAGGAAGACCAGCACGATCACCCGCACCAGGGTATAGAAGCCGATCAGGAACACGTGCCCGACTTCGGCGACGCCCGCCCCGGTCATGATGTAGCGGGCGAGGAAAAACACCGTCACCACGGACACCACGCCCAGGCCGATGTTCCAGGCCGTTTCGCTGATGCGCGGCCTGATCCGCACGATGCGGGCGCGTTCGCGCTGCGGGCGCAGGATGCGCGGCACGCGGCTGCGGCGGAAGCGCGCGAGCGACTGGCGGACGAGATCGGTCACGGCGCCGACGAAGGCGCTGCGGCGCAGCAGATCGAGCATCCACGAGGTCGGCTCGGCGCCCTCGGTGGGATACATCTTGAACTTCTCGGCCCACGCCACCAGCGGGCGGAAGGCGAGCTGGTCGTAGAGCATGATCACGACGAACATCGCGAAGATCGCCCAGCCGATGGCGCCCAGGTTGCGGTGCTGGATCGCGACCCCGATGTAGGAGCCGATGCCGGCCAGCAGGATCTTGTGGCCCGACGCGGTGATCGCCTCCGCGGCGACCACGAAGAACCAGCCGCCGGAAACCGACATCATGGTGTTCCACACGAGCTGGGGCATCGCGTGCGGCAGCTCCAGACGGATGAAGCGCTGCCAGCGCGAGAGCTGGAACACGGTCGCCGCGCGCGAGAGTTCCTTCGGCAGGGTCTTCAGCGAATAGTAGTAGCTGAAGGCCATGTTCCAGACCTGGGAAGTGAAGATGCCGAAGATCGCCGCCAGCTCCGCCCCCAGCATGACGTTGTGGAAAATCTTCAGCGCCCACAGCAGCGCGACGGAGAGAAAGCCCAGGATCGGCACCGACTGGCCGATGTCGAGCAGCGGGATGAGGATGCGTTCGGCGCGCCGGCTCTTGGCGGCCCAGTTGCCGACGACCAGGGTGAATACGATCGATACCAGGATCGCGGCCAGCATGCGCAACGTGGATTTCAGCGCATAAAGGGGCAGCAGCGCGGGGTTGAGCGAGATGCTCGCCGCCCCCCCGGTGTGCATGGCCGCCGGGGTCTGGCTGCCCGCCCAGGCCAGGAAGAAGAACACGCCGATGACGAGCGGCAGAAGCACGAGATCCCACCGGCTCACCCACGAGCGCGAGGCGAACGACCGTTCGGGGAACTGTTCTGGCACGGTCCCTCCCTCGCTCCGGCTGCGGATGGCGTGCGTCCGTGCGGCGCACTCGCCCGGCAATTATACGAGTGCGCGGCCCCATTTCAGATGTCG
>JBJKSR010000254.1:0-3223 GCA_046703965.1 Gammaproteobacteria bacterium
CCGGGTAATCTGAGCGGCATCGGCGCCCAGCAGACGAGCCAGGGGGCGGTTCGCGTACACGATCACATCTCGGTGCACCAGCACCGGCTGCTGCACGTGCTCGGCGAGCTCGGCAAACCGGGTGTCATCCGGCTCGCGAGTGCCCTCATCCGGGACCTCCACGCTCGTGAGCCGGTTGATGGCAGCGATCAACTCACCGAGCTCGGAGGCGCCTTGAGGCGCTTGGAGCCCCTCGGCAGACCGTCCGGGGGGCAGCTGCTCGATCTGCCGCGTCAACTGTCCGAGCGCACGCCGCTGTGCGCGCCGCGCACGTTCCATGCGCAAAAAGAAGAACGCGGCCGCAAGGAGCGCCAGGAAAAGGCAGAGGGCCCATACGATCGACATTCAGCTCAGCTTCCCTCGGGCGGCTGCGTCCGGGCTGCCCTGTAACTTATTGAATTATTTCCGTACCTGGGACCATTCGCAGCATAGCGCAGCATTCGAGGCGTTCCAGCGCTATTTCACCATATCTCGTCGCAAATTCTCTTGGCAGCCGCAGCAATAAAGTGTGTAATTTTCCCACATCCCTGGGAACCCCGTGGGCAACCCCTTGATTCGACCGGAGCCCCGTAAGATGCTGGCCACCGATGCCTGCGAACAAATGATCGAGCAGCAGGTGCGCGCCTGGGACGTGCTCGATCGGCGTGTCCTTGAAACCTTCCGCACGGTACCGCGTGAAGCCTACGTGCCGGAGCAGTACCGTTTTCTCGCCCACGCTGACATGGAAGTGCCGCTGCCGGGCGGCCAGCACATGCTCCGACCGAGTGTCGTCGGCAGGCTGCTGGCGGCGCTGAACCTCTCGGCCGGGGAGCGGACCCTGGAGATTGGCACGGGTTCGGGTTTCGTGACGGCCTGCCTGCGCACCGTCGGCGGCCCGGTGCTGTCGCTGGAAGTCCTGCCGGAACTCGCCGACCTGGCGCGCAGCAATCTCGGTACACAACATCTGCGCGACATCGAGGTCATCACGGCCGATGGGCTGCACCACGATCCTCAGGGCCGGTTCGAAGCCATTGCCGTAACCGGATCGCTGCCGCGCTACGACCGCCGCTTGCAGGACTACCTCACGGTCGGCGGACGGCTCTTCGTGGTGATCGGAGAGGCTCCGGCGATGCAGGCACGCCTGGTGCGCCGGGTCGCCGAGAATGCCTGGACCGAGGAGAGCTTGTTCGAGACCGTCATCGATCCGCTGGCACACGCCGAGCGTCCGCCAGCGTTCGTCTTCTAATCCAACGTCTCAGTTGCGAGCCGGCCGGACGCCCCGGGGCTGGCCGGGTGGGCTTGGCCCGCATCGCAAAATCGACCCTCGGGCGTGCAACTTTGCGGTGCCCGCAGTGTTTTTAGGGAAGTACATGCTAATCACACGACGTCACTACACCTTGGCGCTGCTCGGCGGCGTACTCGCCTTCGGCTTCTCGGGCGTCGCCCTGGCGACGAACTTCCTGCAGGTGTATCACGATGCATTGCTGAACGACCCGACCTACCGGCAGGCGCACGCAACCTACATGGCGGCCCGCGAGGCACGGCCCGAGGCCTGGGCGGTGCTGCTGCCGCAGATCAGCGCCTCGGCCGGCAAGACCTGGGATCACTCCGCCGGCAGCACCGGCCAGATCAGCTCCTCCGCCAGCGGCACGCCCTACACCTACACCTTTCAGAACGCCTCGAACACCACCGGCAAGACCTGGAGCCTGAACCTCAGCGAGAACCTGTTTTCCTGGACGGACTGGATGAATCTCAGGGCGGCCGACAAGCAGGTGGCCGAAGCGCAAGCGACCTACGAGGCCGCAGGTCAGAATCTGATCCTGACCACGGCGCTCGCCTATTTCAACGTTCTCGCCGCGGTCGATACGCTGCATGCGCAGGAATCATCGCTCAAGGCCCTCACGCTCGCACTCGAGCAGGCCCGGGAGCGCTTCAAGGTCGGCTTGATCGCCATCACCGACGTCGAGCAGGCGCGTGCGGCGCGCGACGCGGCCACCGCTTCGGTAATCACGGCCAAGCAGAACCTCGCCACCGCCGAGGACCAGCTGGAAGTGATCACCGGAAGGCAGTACGCGGTCCTGTCCGAGCCGGGTTCGAGTCTACCGCTCACGATGCCCCATCCGGCCAAGCAGAGCGCCTGGGTGCACACCTCGCTGCATCAGAACCTGAATCTGATCGCAAGCCGCCTGGCAGCCAACGTTGCCCAGGACAATGTGCGCGCCGCCTACGGCACTTATATCCCCTCGGTGAGCCTGGTCGCCAGCCGTTCCTACAGCAGCAACGATACCAACGAGACGGTGTTCGGGCAGGTGTTCCACGGCCTCGGCGCGACCTCAAACGATCGGGAGATCGGCATCGAGTTCTCACTGCCGCTGTTCGCCGGCGGCGGCGATGAGGCGCGCATTCACCAGGCCCAATATCAGTCGATCGCGGCCAACGACGCCGTGGAACAGGCCTCGCGCTCCGCCGTGCAGCAGGCGCGCGATGCCTACCTCGGGGTCATCACGGGTATCGCCAATGTGCGCGCGCTGCGCCAAGCGCTCACCTCCAGCAAGACCGCCTACAAGGCCACCATGGCCGGCTACAAGGTCGGCACTCAAACGGAAGTGGATGTTCTGAACGCCTTAAGCTCTCTGGTGGCGGCCCAGACCAACTACGCGACCAGCCGCTACAACTACATCGACAGCATCGTCCAGCTGCGCCACGCCGCCGGCACGCTCGATTCGGCGCTGGTCGCCCGGGTAAACGCGTGGCTCACCAAATCCGTGAAGGTCGTACCGGGAGAGATGACCCCGCAGGGCATGACCCCCGCGCCGGCACCGAAGCGCAAGTAAGCGCCGCCGAGAACCGACTAGCGGTAGGGCCGGTAGGACTTCTCCTCGAGCAGACGCGAGCCGAGCGCGAGACTGATGCGGCGCTTGAGCGCGGCGCGCTCGTCGTTGACGCGGTAGACGGAACGGGCGAGGTCGATGAACTCCTGATCGAAGCAGCCGCCCGCTTCCTTCTCGCGGATCCTGTCCTCGATCTCCCACAGGCGCTCGTTCACCGTCTGCAGCGCGCGCTCGTCCGCGGCGACATCGCAGGCCCCGCAGGCGCCGCGCCAGGTCCGCTCCAGCAGCTGAAGCTCAACGCGCACGTTGGCCAGCTTGGCCGCATCTGCGATGCGCGCCGCCTTAATCCTGAGGATGGTGATCTTATCGAGCAG
>JBJKSR010000255.1:0-3587 GCA_046703965.1 Gammaproteobacteria bacterium
CTGACGTTTTCCACCTCGATCCCGGCCGCGGTGATTTCCATGGCCGTCCTGCGCGCCATGCACAACGCGACCATGCAGGAAAACAACATCGTGCAAACGGTCGCTTCGGCAGCCGGTACGCTTTCGGCGATCATCTTCGTGCTCCCGGGGCTGGTCATCATCGGCTGGTGGACGGGGTTCCCGTTCTGGATATCGACCGGTATCTGCGCGACGGGCGGCATTCTCGGCGTGATGTACACCATCCCGCTGCGCCGCGCGCTGGTGACCGACTCGGACCTCCCCTACCCCGAGGGCGTGGCCTGCGCGGAAGTGCTCAAGGTCGGCGCGGGCGAAGAGAAGGGCGACGACGCCGAAGCCGTGGAAACGAGCGGCGCCGGCCTCAAGTCGGTGATCGTCGGCGGGGTGGTTTCGGCCGTCTTCTACGTCATCGTGCAGACCAAGATCTTCGCCAGCGACCTCGCGACCTATTTCCATTTCGGCAGCCACGGCAAGGGGGCGACCGGTTTCGACTTCAGCCTGTCTTTCGCGCTGTTCGCCATCGGCCACCTCGTCGGCCTGTGGGTCGGCCTGTCGATGCTGGTCGGCGCGCTGATCGGCTGGGGCTGGGCGGTGCCACACTTCACCCTGCTGCACCCGATGACCGGCGATGCGGCCACGACGGCACAGGCCGCGTGGAGCCACTACGTGCGCTTCGTCGGCGCCGGCGCCATCGGCGTGGCCGCCATCTGGACGCTGGCCAAGCTGGTCAAGCCGGTGATCGCGGGTCTCGCCGGCGCCATGGCCGCGGCGCGCGTGCGCAAGGCCGGGCAGGGACACACCCTCGAGCAGACCGAGCGCGACATGCCGATCGGCATCGTCGGCATCATCTCGGTGATCTGCATGATACCGATCGCGGGGTTGTTCTGGAATTTCAGCGAGACCAGCGGACTCGGCTCGCATACCCTGCTGCTCGTGATCAGCGGGGTCATCTTCGTCGTGATCATGAGCTTCCTGGTGTCCGCGGTGTGCGGCTACATGGCCGGCCTCATCGGCTCCTCCAACAGTCCGCTCTCGGGCATCGGCATCCTGGTGGTCGTGATCGCGGCGGTGCTGCTGTTCCTGTTCGTCAAGTCGCTGTTCCCCGCCCACGCCGGCAAGGCGCTCGTCGCCTTTGCACTGTTCGTGACCTCGGTGGTGTTCGCCGTCGCCTCCATCGCCAACAACAACCTGCAGGACCTCAAGACCGGCCAGCTCGTAAGCGCGACCCCCTGGAAGCAGCAGGCGGCACTGGTCGTCGGGGTGCTCGCCGGCGCCGTGGTCATCCCGCCGGTGCTGGACCTGCTCAGTCACGCCTACGGCTTTCTGGGCGCGCCCGGCGCCAACCCCGCCCACGCCCTGCCCGCACCGCAGGCCGGGCTCATCTCGGCGCTCGCCAAGGGCGTGATCGAGAACAAGATCGACTGGAGTCTGCTCGGGCTCGGCGGCGCGATCGGCGCCGGCAGCATCGTGCTCGACGAGATCCTGGCACGCACTTCGAAGCATGCCCGCCTGCCACCGTTGGGAGTGGGCCTCGGCATCTACCTCCCCACGTCCACCACACTGATGGTCGTCGCGGGCGCGATCGTCGGCTGGTGGTTCAACCGCCGCGCCGAGCGCCGCGAGCCCAAGCCGGAAGCGGCGAAGCAGCTCGGCGTGCTGCTCGCCTCGGGCCTGATCGTGGGCGAGAGCCTGCTCGGCGTGATCTTCGCCGCCGTGGTCGCGTTTTCCGGCACGCAGAACCCGATCACCCTGGTCGGCAGCCATTTCGGCACCGCCTCGGTCATCATCGGCAGCCTCGTCTTCGCCGCGACCATTTTCGTGCTCTACCGCTGGATCATGCGCCTGGCGCGGGGCTGAAGTGCCGGCGGGCCGCAACGCCCGCATCGGAAATCGGCGACAATGCGCGCACCCAAGACCTCCTGGCGGCGAGGCAACGATGCGGGACGAGATACGGGAGCGGCTGAAGTTCATCGCCGCCTTCGCGGTGATGTACGTGGTGTGGGGCTCCACTTACCTGTTCATCCGCATCGGCGTGGCCGACATCCCGCCCGCCGTGCTGGCCGGGCTGCGCTTCCTGTTCGCCGGCACGGGCCTCGCGATCGCCGGCTTCGCCCGCGGCGGGCGCTGGCCCTCCCGCCGCGACTGGTTCACGCTGGTCGTGCTCGCCGTCGGCCTGGTGGTGATCGGAAACGGCGTGGTCACCTGGGCGGAGCAGTGGATTCCCTCCGGGGAAGCGGCGTTCATCGTTGCCAGTTCGGCCCTCTTCATCGCGCTTTTCGGAACGCTCGGGCCGCGGGGCGAACGCCTGGTACCGCTCACCTTGATCGGGCTCGGCCTCGGTTTCGCGGGCACCACCCTCATGCTGGTGCCCCGCATTCGCGGCGTGCACGGCCCGTTGGCCCCGGCGCTCGCGCTGGTCGGCTCCGCGTGCTGCTGGGCGGCGGCGGCCATGTATTCGCGCAGCCGGGGATTCACCGCCTCACCGCTGGTATTCACCGGTCTGCAGATGCTGATCGGCGGCGCCGTGCTGGCCCTCATCGCGCTGGCAACGGGCCAGTTCGAGCGCATCCGCTGGACGCTGCCCGCCACGGGGGCGCTGGCCTATCTCACTCTGTTCGGCTCGGGCCTTGCGTACGCCACCTATAACTGGCTCATTCATCGCGCCAGGCCGGCCCAGCTCGGCACGACCGCCTACGTCAATCCGGCCGTGGCGCTGCTGCTCGGCTGGGCGGTGCTCGGCGAGGAACTCTCGCCCGTCGCCTTCCTCGGCGTCGGCGTGATGTTCGCGGGCGTAGTGATCGTCAACCTGCGCCGGCGCCGGCCGGCGCGGCTGCTCACCAAGACCGGCACCGGCGCCTGAAGGCGCCACCGTGCTTCAGGTGTCCTGCGTGCTTTCCAGTGCCTTGCCGGTGGCACGTACGGTGAACGGCAACAGCCCGAGCACGACCACACCCGAGAGCGCCATCACCAGCATCCCGCCGAAGATATTCATCCGATCGGCGGCGAGCAGCACCAGCAGCGGCGCCAGCGCACCGCCGATGTGGCCCAGGCCGTCGGTCAGGGCCACGCCCGTATTGCGCGATACCGTCGCGAAATGCTCCGCCGTCAGCGTATACATGATCGGCACCATGAGCCCGATCGTGGTGGAAGCCACGAAACCGACCGGCATGATGACCTCGGGGTTCGGTACCAGCCCGACGACCAGCAGCGCGGCAACCCAGACCACGCCGGTCGCGAAGACCGTGACCTTGCGCTCGATGCGGTCGTTGAGCCAGATCGAAAACAGCGCCCCGACGAGAAATCCGACGCCGCTGACGATCAGGTAAGACAGGCTGCTCGCAATATCGTAGCCCGCGCGCTGCAGGAGCGTGGGCATCATCTCCAGCCAGCCGTAGTTGCCGATGTAGTAAAAGAACCACACCGCGATCAGCAGCAGCAACGACCCTCGCTGCCGGCGTCCGAACAGGGCCAGGGCGGGGAAACGCCCGTGGACGAGCGGCACGTACTCGTGTTCCGGCAACGGCAGCTCGCGGCCCAGGCGCCGGCTGGCGTGCCGCTCGGCCTCGGAG
>JBJKSR010000256.1:0-3736 GCA_046703965.1 Gammaproteobacteria bacterium
CTACCGCGCCGACCACGCCGCCCGCGGGCCCGGAGAGCAGCGCCTCGCAGGCGCCGAAGGCGCCCACGCCGGCCAGGCCGCCGTCGGATTTCATGAACACCAGCGCGACGTCGGGCAGCGACCTCGCCAGCCGGCCCGTGTAGCGGCGCACCACCGGCGACAGGTACGCCTCCGCCACGGTGGTCGCCGCCCGCGTGACCAGGCGCATGACCGGCGAGACCTCGTGCGAGGTCAGCACGCTTTCGAAACCGGCCTCGCGGGCCAGTGCCGCGATGCGTGATTCCTGCGCGTGGTGCTTCCAGCCGTGCATCAGACAGATCGCGCAGCTTTCGCAGCCGCGCCCGCGGGCCGCACGCAATTGCTCCAGCAGCGCCGCCTCGTCGAGCGAATTGACTTCCCGCCCGTCGACGTCCAGGCGCAACGTCGCCGCGGCCGCTTCGCCGTACAGCGGTTCCGGCCGCCGGATGTCAAGCGCAAAGAGGTCGGGACGCGACTGATCCCCGATCACCAGGATGTCGCGCAGCCCTTCGTTGGTAACGAACAGGGTGCGCGCGCCCTTGCGTTCGAGCAGGGCGTTGGTGGCAACGGTGGTACCCACGCGCACCTCGGCGATGCGCGCCAGCGGCAGGGCGTCGCCGGCCTCCGCACCCAGCAGCCGGCCGATGCCGGCCAGAACCGCGTCGGTGCCGCGCGACGGATCGTTGGACAACAGCTTGGTCGCGTGCAGCCGGCCGTCGGGCGAGCGGGCGATCACGTCGACGAACGTCCCGCCGCGATCGATCCAGAACCGCCAGCCCGCGTCGCTTCCGTCCGTCTCGCTCATGCCCGTACGCCCGCAAATGCCCGGCAAGTGTAGCTGGTGCAATGCCCGGCGACAATTGACGGCTGCAGCGCACGCGCCCGGTGCCGCGGCCGCTCCGGCCTGGCGCAATTCGCCTGCAGCATCGGCCCGTAAACGGGCGCAAACCGTTCTCACCCTCGGGTGTGCCGGGGCGGGGCGGCGTCGACCTCCCCACCGGCCGCAACGGCGTTACGGATTAAAATTGCAGGAGGACACCGCAGATTTCGAGGAATCCGGCGTGGCGATTTGCACTGCCAAGGTGACGTGGACGCGCGGCGGGGCGGCATTCACCGACCGCCGATACAGCCGCGCACACCGCTGGTATTTCGACGGCGGCGTCGAGGTGCCGGCCTCGAGTTCGCCGGGCATCGTGCGCGCCCCGATGTCGGATGCGTCCGCGGTCGATCCGGAGGAGGCGCTGGTCGCGGCGCTGTCGAGTTGCCACATGCTCTCCTTCTTGGACCTCGCCTCGCGCGACGGCTTCACCGTCGAGCGCTACACGGACGAGGCCGTGGGCCGGATCGGCAGGAACCCGGACGGCCGGGTTGCGGTCACGGTCGTGACCTTGCGGCCGCGGATCGAATTTGCCGGTGACCGACGGCCGACCCGGAAGGACATCGAGGACCTGCACCACCGTGCCCATGACGTGTGCTTTATCGCGTCTTCGGTCAGGACCGAGGTGCGGATCGGGCCCCCTCAGGGGCCAGGGACATTGCCATGAAGACCGCCATCGCCGTTCGCCACGTCGCCTTCGAGGATCTCGGCTCCTTCGCCACGGTGCTGGAGGCACACGATTACGCCGTCCGCTATCTCGAATCGGGGGTGGACGATCTCGCGGCACTGGATCCGCTGGCAGCGGACCTGATGGTGATCCTGGGCGGCCCGCTCGGCGTGTACCAGGAAACGGATTATCCCTACCTGGCGACAGAGATCGGAATCGCGCGCCGGCGAATCGAGGCCGACCGGCCCACGCTCGGCATCTGCCTCGGCAGCCAGATCATGGCTCGCGCCCTGGGCGCGGAGGTGATGGTCGCCGAACGCGACGAAGTGGGGTGGGGACCGCTCGAACTCACCGCCGAGGGACGCGAATCACCCCTTGCGCAACTCGACGGCACGCCCGTGCTGCACTGGCACGGCGACCGCTTCGAACTGCCGGCGGGCGCCGAGCGGCTGGCCGCCACCGCCGACTGCCCGAACCAGGCCTTCCGCGTCTCGCCCAACGTGCTCGCCCTGCAGTTCCACCCGGAGGTCAACTGGCCCGAACTGGAACGCTGGCTGATCGGCCACACGCGCGCACTCGGCGAACGCGACGAATCGGTGCCGCGCCTGCGCGCCGAATCCGAGCGCCATTGCGCGGCGCTCGAACCGGCGGCGCGCCGCCTGCTGGACGACTGGCTCCGCGGGCTGCGCTAACCGCCGCCCTTGCCGCCTGACGCCTTCTGCAGCATCAGTTGCTGCTGCTCGATCATCTGCTGCATCATCCGGGCCATTTCACGCATGCGCGCCCGCATGGCGGCCATCTCGGCCTGGACGTTGCCCGAATAATTGCCGTTGCCCATCATGCCCCGGCCCATGCCCTGGCCCGGGCCGGCGCCCCTCATGCCGTTGCCCATCCGCTGGCCGGGCCGCATGGACATCCCCATCAGACCCATCATGCTGCCCATCTGCTGCTGCATGAGCCTCATGTGCGCCTGCATCAGGCCCATGCGCTCATTCCAGCTGCCGGCGCCCCGGGCCTGGTCCATCATCTGCTGCATGCGTGCGAAATTCTGCTGCATCGCCTGAGGGCCGCTGCTCGTCGCGGCGCCGCCGGTCGACTGGGCCAGCGCCGTGCCGGCGAATGCCGCCAGCAAGACCCCGGCGGCCAGTCCCTTTGCCTGTCGTGCGTTCATGATCATCGTCCTCCTGGCTCAATGCCTGATGCAAACGGCGTCATCCGCCTTTGTCCCACGCTATCACTTCGGGCGCATTGCCTGCATGACTCGGATCAACCCGCGGCGGCGTGCCGTCCCTCGCGCGCCGCTTCCGGCGGCGGGTCCCCGACGATGCCGCGGAAAAGGGCGGACTCACGCCGGTAAAACCCCTCGGTATGGAAGGACTCGTCGAGGCGGAAGCCCTCGAAGTCCAGGTGATGGCACAGCTCGTGCACCAGCGTGCGCAGGAAGGTGCGGTAGGCCACCACCTGCCGGCGCCGCGCCGTATGCATCCACACCGTGATGCGGGCCCGGGCGCCGTCCTCGCCGCCGTCGTAGTAACCGTGGTATTCGGAACCGCCCCGTTGCGGGCGCGTGCGCAGCACGCTGATCCGCACCGGCGGCAATCCCAGTTGCTCGTTGAATGCATCGGCCAGTGCCTGCGCCGCCTGGCGAACGCCGAGCTGGTCGTCGGCGGCGAGCCTGTCGCGCAGCCGTTCACCGAGCGGGACCAGTGAGGCGGCGTCGAGTCGCGGCGCCCCGAGACGGTCGCTGCGCTCGTACAGCCGGCGCCGGTGCGCACTCAGCCGGTGATAGAACTCGAACACCATGGCGCGTCGCCGCCCGCCGGCCGTCCCGGGTCCGTCACGTGCCGACGAAATGCGGCCGCAGGCTGTAGTAGACCTCGGTCACGAAGCGGCTGGCGCTGATCCCGTGTCCGTCCCATGTCGCATCGAACGCGGCCGTGGGATGGGCCGCCTGGATCTGCTTGAGCGTCTTGCCTTCGTCGATCAGCTTCCGCACGTTGTCGCGCACCGCGGCCATCATGTCGCGGAAGCGGATCAACGCCGCCTTGCCGGCCACCGCGCCGTGGCCCGGGATCACCACGGTCTTGTCGTTCATCAATGGCAGCACCCGATCGATGTCGCGGATCATCCCGCCGACGCTGCCGCCGGTCTCGACGTCGATGACGGGGTAGATC
>JBJKSR010000257.1:0-6177 GCA_046703965.1 Gammaproteobacteria bacterium
CACCTGAATGCCGGCGGCCGGCTGATCCTCGAGCACGGCGCCGGGCAACAGCCGATGGTGCTCGACCTGCTGTCGGCGCAGCCATTCGCCGGTTGCGAAGGTCACCGCGACCTGGCCGGACGGCCCCGCGCCGTTCTTGCGACAAGGCAATAGAACCGGTTTTTCGGTACATTAGGCGCTATGGCCGCAAGAAACATCGACGAACTCGAGGACGTGCTGGCGAAAATCCCCCTGGCGCGGGCCATGCAGATCAGGATCACGGAATACTCGGCGGGCTGCCTGCGGCTCGCGGCACCGGCGAAGCCCAACCTGAACCACTTCGGCATCGCCTTCGGCGGCGCCATCGAATGCCTGGGCACGCTGGCCGGCTGGGGGCTGCTCTGGCTGGAACTGGACGACCCGCGGCTGCGCATCGTCATCCAGCGCGCCGAAACCTCGTTCCGGAAGCCGCTGGACGGCGATCTGGAGGCAATCATCGAGCGTCCCGAACCCTCGGACTGGGAGCACTTCCAGCGCCAACTGGAGCGCCGGGGGCGGGCGCGCCTCGACCTCGCGGCCCGGATCGGCGACGGCCAACAGCCGGACGGCGCCCGTTTCCAGGGGCGTTACGCCGTCGCCCTGGCGTCGCCGGGCTGACCGGGCTCAGCCCGGGAGCTTGTCCTTCAGCAGTCGGTTGACCTCGGCGGGATTGGCCTTGCCCTGCGTGGCCTTCATGACCTGGCCGACGAAGTAGCCGAACAGTTTTTCCTTGCCGCCGCGGTAGTCGGCAACCTGCGAGGGGTTGTTCGCGATGACCTCGTCGACGATCTCGGCAATCGCACCGGTGTCGGTGATCTGCTTCAGCCCGCGCTTGTCGATGACCGCATCGGCATCGCCCTCGCCGTGCCACATCGCCTCGAACACGTCCTTGGCGATCTTGCCCGAGATGGTCTCGTCGACGATGCGGCGCAGCAGCCCGGCGAGCGCTTCGGCGTCGAGCTTCGACTCGGCGATGCCCAGCGCGTCGCGATTGAGTGCCGCCGCCAGTTCGCCCATCACCCAGTTGGCGGCAAGCTTGGGTTCGCCGCCCAGCGATCGCACCACCGCTTCGTAATAATCGGCCATCTCGCGCTCGGCGGTGAGGACGCCCGCATCGTAGGCGGACAGGCCGTGCTCGCTCATGAACCGCTCGCGGCGGGCGGTGGGCAACTCCGGCAGCTCCTCGCGCACCGAGTCGATGAGCGCCTGCTCCACGACCACGGGCAAAAGATCCGGATCGGGGAAGTAGCGGTAATCGTTCGCCTCTTCCTTGGCGCGCATCGAGCGCGTCTCGTGCCGGTCGGGATCGTAGAGCCGGGTTTCCTGCACCACCTTGCCGCCGGACTGGATCACGTCGATCTGGCGTTCCACCTCGAATTCGATGGCCTTCTCGACGAAGCGGAAGGAGTTGAGGTTCTTCAGCTCGGTACGGGTGCCGAATTCCTTCACGCCGCGGCGTCGCACCGAAACGTTGGCGTCGCAGCGCAGCGAGCCTTCCTGCATGTTGCCGTCGCAGATGTCGATGTAGCGGACCAGAGAATGGATCGCCTTCATGTAGGCCACCGCTTCGGCGGGCGAGCGCATGTCCGGCTCGGAAACGATTTCCAGCAGCGGCACGCCGGCCCGATTGAGGTCGACGCCGGTCGAGTCGTCGAAATTCTCGTGCAGCGACTTGCCCGCGTCCTCCTCGAGGTGCGCGCGCGTCACCCCGATGAGCTTTTCCGTGCCGTCGTCGAGCACGATCGTCAGTTCGCCGCGCTTGACGATCGGCAGCTCGTACTGGCTGATCTGGTAGCCCTTGGGCAGGTCCGGGTAGAAGTAGTTCTTGCGCGCGAACACCGAACGCTCCGCCACTTCGGCGCCGATCGCCACCCCGAAGCGCACCGCCAGGTGCACGGCTTCGCGGTTGAGCACCGGCAGCATGCCGGGGTAACCCAGGTCCACCAGGCAGGCGTTGGTGTTCGGCTCCGCCCCGAACGTGGTCGAGGCGCCGGAGAAGATCTTGCTGCGGGTCTTCAACTGGGCGTGGATCTCGAGCCCGATGACCGTTTCCCAATCACTCATCGCCAAAGCCCTCCGGTACGCGCGTGTGCCAATCGGTGGCTTGTTGATAGTGATGCGCGAGGCGCAGGATGCCGGCCTCGTCGAAGGCACGGCCGATGATCTGCAGCCCGACCGGCAGCTTGCCGTCGAAGCCCATGGGCACGGAGCAGGCCGGCAGACCCGCCATGTTCACGCCGATGGTGAAGATGTCGTTGAGGTACATCTGCACCGGGTCCGCCGTCTTCTCGCCGATGGCGAAGGCGGCGGTCGGCGTCGTCGGGCCGATGAGGAAATCGTACTGCTCGAAGGCCTCGCGGAAATCGTCGGCGATCAGCTGGCGGACCTGCTGCGCACGCAGGTAGTAGGCGTCGTAGTAGCCGTGGGAGAGCACGAAGGTACCAATCAGGATGCGGCGTTTGACCTCGGCGCCGAAGCCCTCGCCGCGCGATCGCTCGTAAAGGTCGGTGAGGTTCGCCGGGTTCTCCGCGCGATGCCCGAAGCGCACGCCGTCGTAGCGGGCGAGGTTGGAGCTCGCTTCGGCCGGCGCCACCACGTAATAGGTCGGCACCGACAGCGAAAGACTGGGCAGCGAGGTCTCCTCGACCGCGCACCCGAGGGCGCTCAACTCGTCGGCTGCCGCGCTGAAGGCATTGCGCACCCCGGTCTCGACGCCCTCCGAGAGGAATTCGCGCGGCACGCCGACACGCCGCCCGCGGATCTCCTCGCCGAGCAGCGCGACGTAATCGGGCACCGGCTCGTCGACGGCGGTGGAATCGTGCTCGTCGAAGCCGGCAATCGCGCCGAGCACGCAGGCCGCGTCCGCGGCACTCGCGCACAGCATCCCCGCCTGGTCGAGGCTGGAGGCGAAGGCCACGATGCCGTAGCGCGACACCCGCCCGTAGGTCGGCTTGAGGCCGGTGATGCCGCTGAGTGCCGCTGGCTGGCGGATCGAGCCGCCGGTGTCGGTACCGGTGGCGTAGGGAACCAGGCGCGCGGCGACAGCGGCGGCCGACCCCCCGGAGGAGCCGCCCGGCACGCGCTCGGGGTCCCACGGGTTCCGGACCGGGCCGTAGTAGCTGGTCTCGTTGGAGGAGCCCATGGCGAATTCGTCCATGTTGGTCTTGCCGACCATCACCGCGCCCGCCTCGCGCAGCCGTGCCACCACGGTGGCGTCGTAGGGCGGCACGAAATCGTCGAGCATCCGCGAGGCGGCCGTGGTCTTGACGCCCTCGGTGCAGAACAGGTCCTTGTGCGCCATGGGAATGCCGGTGAGCGGTCCGGCCTCGCCGCGCGCGATGCGCTTGTCGGCGGCCCGCGCCGCGGCCAATGCGCGCTCGCCGTCCACGGTGACGAAGGCGTTCAAGGTCTTGTCGTGCCCCTCGATGCCGGCCAGCGCGCGCTCGGTGAGCGCCACGCTAGTGGTCTCGCCGCTCGCCAGGGCGGCCGCCAGGGTCTTTATGTCGCCGCCCCTCATGCCGATTCGATCACTTTGGGCACCAGGTACACCCCGTCGTGGGTCGCCGGCGCGTTCTTCTGGTAAAGATCCCGGTCGGGCCTCTCGGTGACCGCGTCATCGCGCAGGCGCTGGACCAGCGCCAGCGGATGCGCCATGGGCGTGATGCCTTCCACGTCGACGCCGCCCAGCTGATCGACCATGGCGAGGATATGCTCCAGATCGGTGCCCAGCGAGCGGGCCGTCTCTTCGTCCACGGCGATGCGCGCCAGGTGCGCCAGCCGCCGGACGGCGGTCGAATCGAGTGCCACAGTTCGCTTTCCGCGTGAAAATTGATTTATCGTACCAAAAATACCGTTTTTCCCTTGCGTGAATCGCCTCGGATTGCTAGATTAGACGGCTTGTTACGGCCACCATCCAACGAGCCACTTAAATCATGTTCCGCAAGTTCCTGGGCGCTTTCTCCAGCGACCTGTCCATCGACCTCGGCACGGCCAACACCCTGGTCTACGTCCGCGGTCACGGCATCGTCCTCAACGAACCCTCCGTGGTCGCGGTGCGCTTCGACCCCAAACGCGGCAGCCGGGTGCCGGAAGCCATCGGCGGCGAGGCCAAGGCGATGCTCGGGCGCACCCCCGGCAACATCATTGCCGAGCGGCCGCTGAAGGACGGCGTGATCGCCGATTTCACGCTCACCGAGCAGATGCTCAAGCACTTCATCCGCCGCGCCAACAGCAACCGTTACTTCCGCCCCAGCCCGCGCGTGCTGGTGTGCGTGCCGCACGGCTCCACGCAGGTCGAGCGCAAGGCGATCCGCGACTCGGCCGAGGGGGCGGGCGCCCGCAAGGTGTACCTGATCGACGAGCCGATGGCCGCGGCGATCGGCGCCGGCCTGCCGGTGGGCGAGCCGCGCGGCTCGAAGATACTCGACGTCGGCGGCGGGACCTCCGAGGTCGCGGTGATCTCGCTGAACGGCATCGTCTATGCCGCCTCGGTGCGCATCGGCGGCGACCGCTTCGACGAGGCGATCATGAACTACGTCCGCCGCAACTACTCTATCCTGATCGGCGAAGCCACCGCGGAGCGCATCAAGATCACCATCGGCTCGGCCTTCCCCGGCCGCGAAGTGCTGGAAATGGAGGTCAAGGGCCGCAACCTCGCCGAGGGCGTGCCGCGCAGCTTCGTGCTCAATTCCAACGAGATTCTGGAAGCGTTGCAGGAGCCGCTGTCGGGCATCATCGGTGCAGTGAAGCAGGCCCTGGAGCAGACCCCGCCCGAACTCGCCGGCGACGTGGCCGAGCGCGGCATGGTGCTCTCCGGCGGCGGTGCGCTGCTGCGCGACCTGGATCGTCTGATCGCGGAGGAGACGGGCATTCCGGTCATTATCGCCGAGGATCCGCTCACCTGCGTGGCCCGCGGCGGAGGACGCGCACTGGAGCTCATCGACGAGCACGGACCGGACCTGCTCGCGCTTGAATAGGGCGGTCTTCGCGTGAAACTGACACGCGATCACCGCCTTTTTCACGCCACTTCGCGTGGCCGGTCCCTGCGCGCCGCAGTGCTCGTTCTCGCGGCGATCGCCCTCATGGCGCTCGACCATCGCTTCCTCGCCGTGCGCCATGTACGCTCCGCATTGCTCGCCGTGGTGTACCCGGTGCAATGGCTGGTCAACGAGCCCGGTGCCCTGGGCCGCTCGCTGGCCGTCGATCTGGCCTCGCGCCACGCACTTCTGAAACGCAACGCCGAACTCGAGAACCAACTGATCCGTGCCCGCGTCGACGTGGCCCGGATGGACTCGCTCAAGCAGGAGAACCGGCGCCTGCGCCTCCTGCTCAACGCGGTGGGCCGCATGCCCGGCCGGGTGGTGGCCACCAGCATCCTGCGGGTGGACATGAGCCCGTTCCAGAGCCTCGTTACCGTCAACGCGGGCCACAACTTCGGCGTGCACCCCGGACAGCCCGTCATCGATGCCGACGGCGTGGTCGGTCAGATTACCCACATCGGACCGCTGCAGTCCCAGGTCATGCTGATCACCGACCCGGCCAGCGCGATCCCGGTGGAAATCGAGCGCACGGGACTGGCCACGCTCGCGCTGGGCACCGGCGAGCTCGACGTCCTGTCACTGCCCTACCTGCCGAACAGCACCGATATCAAGCCGGGCGACCGACTCGTCGCGTCGGGTTTCGGCGGCCGCTACCCCCGGGGCTACCCGGTAGCCGTCGTCACCTCGGTCGAGCCGCAGGCGGGTGAACCCTTCGCCAAGGTCACCGCGCAGCCACTCGCGCGCCTCGGCCGCGAGCACGAGGTGCTGCTCTACTTCACGGCGAGGACCGACCGGGAGAAGAATCCGTGACCCCGCGCTGGCTGGGCAACGCGCTGACCATCGCCGTCTCGGTGATGGTGGCGCTCATCCTCACGATCGTTCCGCTGCCGGGCTGGGGCGAGGCGCTGCGCCCGGCCTGGGTCGCGCTGGTCGTCTTCTACTGGGTGCTGGCGCTGCCCGAACGCTTCAACATCGGCTGGGCGTGGATCATCGGCCTGCTCATGGATGCGCTCACCGGCAGCCTGCTCGGCGCGCACGCGCTGGCGCTGGTCCTGGTCGCCGTGCTCGCCAGCCGCTGGCACCTGAAGATGCGCATGTACCCGCTGTGGGAGCAGAGCAT
>JBJKSR010000258.1:0-4290 GCA_046703965.1 Gammaproteobacteria bacterium
GTACCGGGCCGACCACCACGCCCAGCGTGAAGATGGCCATCGCGGTGCCGTGCTTCTCGCGGGGATAGGTATCGAGCAGGATGGCCTGAGCCAGCGGCACGAAGGCCGAGCCGAATACGCCCTGAAGCGCGCGGGCGCTGACCACCTCGGTGAAGCTGGTCGAAGAGCCCACCATGAACGAGAACAGCGCGAAGCCGCTCACGCAAACCAGCAGCACCCGGCGGCGTCCGTAGCGCTGCGCCAGCCAGCCCATGGCCGGGGTGGCCACCGCGGAGGCCACGATGAAGAAGGTCAGGACCAGCTTGATGTCGTCGAGGCTGACGCCGAAGCTGCCCTGCATGTGCGGCAGCGCGACGTTGGCGATCGTCATGTCGATCACCTGCATCAGCGCCGCCAGCATCACTGCGACGGTGATCGCCCCGCGGTGTATGTGCGGCTCGGAGTGGTCGTTCATTCCAGACGTTCAGCTTTCGGCGTTCAGTTCCCGCCGACGTAGACGCTCACCTCGGCGCTCATCCCGGCGCGCAGGACCGGGCCGGAGCCGGCGTTGTCGATGGAGATGCGCACGGGGATGCGCTGGGTCACCTTGACCCAGTTGCCGGAGGAATTCTGCGGCGGCAGCAGCGAGAAGACCTCGCCCGATCCCGGGCTGAGGCTTTCCACCTTGCCCTTCCAGGTATGGTTCGGATAGGCGTCGACCGTGATCGTGACCGGCTGGCCGGGATGCATGTGGGTCAGTGCAGTCTCCTTGAAGTTGGCCTTGATCCAGTACTTCGCCGTGTCCACCAGCGGGAAGGCCGGCTGGCCCACGGCCAGGGTGTCGCCGGGCCGCACCTCCAGGTGGCCTACGATGCCCGTCGCGGGGGCGTCCACCTCCGTGTCGGCCAGATCGAGTTTCGCCGATTTGAGGTGGGCCTTGGCCTTCAGGTACTGTGCGTTCTGCGCCACCGGCTCGTCCGGGTCGCCGCCCAGTTCGGCGAGCACCTGCTCGCGCTGGGCCTTGAGGGAATTAACGTCCTCGCGCGCCCGCGACAACTGCGTCGTCAGCGCGTCGAGGTGGGCGTTGGTCACCACGCTCTTCTGCGCAAGCGGGCCATTACGCTTGACTTCGCGGACCAGATAGGCGACCTGGGTCTGCGCGCTCTGGATCTGGGCGGTGAGTCCCTTGTATCGGGCCTTGAGCACCCCCACCTGGTCGCGGGCGGCGCTGAGTTGCGCCTCGGCGGCATCCACCGCGGCCTGGTAGCTCGATGGATCCAGCTTAAGCAGCAGATCGCCCTTCTTTACGGGTTCGTTGTCGTGCACCGCGACGTCGATCACCCGACCCGCCACGCGCGGGCTGACCTTGATGATGTGGGCTTCGACGAAGGCGTCGTCGGTGCTGACGAGGCCGCGGTGGGTGAAGTACCAGGTGAGACCGGCGCCGAGCAGTGCCAATGGACCGAGTATCATCAGTGCTATGCGCAGCCGCCGCAGCCAGGGCCGTGGCTGGGCTTGTTCTTCGGCCATCCCCGTCGCTCCGTTACATGGAATAGACGGTCTAGTCTAAAATATGAGCACGACCCGGGTCAAGACCCGCTAAAAACAAGAGGGCTTGTTATCCGTCTCTGCCCTCTATAAAATAGACTGGACAGTCCAGTATGACATCGGAGAGCGACGTGAAAACGAGATTCCTGGCAGGACTGGCCGTGTTCGCCGGGGTGGCACTCAGCCTGAATGCGGGCGCCGAAACGCTTGATCAGGCGCTGGCCGCCGCCTATTTGAACAATCCGCAGCTACAGGCGGCGCGTGCCGGTCAGAGCGCTGCGCAGAAGGACGTCAGCGCCGCCAGGGACCGCTGGTTCCCGCAGGTATCGCTCAGCGGCGGGGTCGGCCGCAACAAAACCACCGGCGAGATCACGTTCTTCCCGGGCCCGCCGTTCAACGCCACGCTGGACCAGAGCGATATCGGCGTCCGCGTCGACCAGCCCATCTGGGAAGGCGGCACGATATCGGCCGGCATCCACGCGGCCGAGGACACGGCTTCGGCAACGCATGCCATGACCCGGGCCCGGGAGTCGGACGTGTTGCTGCAGGCGGTCAAGGCGTACCTCGGCGTGGTTACGGCAAAGGCCGTGCTCAAGGTGCAGACGCATAACGTCCAGACCCTGCGCAAGCAGCTCGATGCGGCGCAACAGTCGCTCAAGCATGGCGAGGGAACGCGGACCGACGTCGCCCAGGCCCGGGCCCGGCTCGAGGGGGCGCTGGCCGCGCGCACCAAGGCCCAGTCCACGCTCGCCCAGGCCCAGGCCGATTACCGGACCGTGATCGGTCACGATCCGCCGAAGGGTCTCAGCCTCCCGCAGAACCTGCCCCGTCTGCCGGCGAGCCTGCAGCAGGCCACCAAGCTCGCCGAACAGAACTATCCGGTGGTGGCGGCACGCTTCAACGCCCAGGCGGCGAATGCCAACGTCGACAGCGTGCGCGGCAAGCTGCTGCCGAAGATTGGTCTCTATGCCGAAGTGGTCCGCAACAACAATCCGGAATACGGTTTCGCCCGGGTGACCAACCGCGAGATCGGTCTCTCCGTCAGCGTGCCGATCTGGGAAGGCGGCGCCGTGCGCGCCCAGACCGCCGCCGCGCGCGAAAGGGCACACGAGGCGGCGCTGCAGACCCGGGCCACCACCGACCAGGCGCGCAACCAGGCCGTGGCGGCGTGGCAGGATTACCTGGCGGCCGAATCCAACGTCACTTCGATCAAGGCCGAACTCGATGCCGCGCGCATCGCCTACCAGGGTACACGGGACGAGCATCGACACGGCCTGCGCACCCTGCTCGACGTGCTGAATGCGCTGCAGGAAATGCGCAACGCCCATGTGGCGCTGCTGCGGGCTCGCCAGGATCGCATCGTGGCCGCCTACTCGCTGCTCGCCGCGACCGGCGGCCTGTCCGCGCACGCCCTCGGCCTGCCGTTGGCAGCCGGGAAGGCCGGCAAGAAGTGAACAGGGAAACCGTCAGCCGCCGGGACGCCATTCTCGAGGCCGCACGCCGGATTTTCCTGCGTGAAAGCTACACGGGGGCGAGCATGGAATCGGTGGCCCACGCCGCCGGCGTGTCCAAGCAGACGATCTACAACCACTTCGCCAACAAGGACGAGCTGTTCCGTGCGCTGGTGCTCGACGTCTGCTCGGAGCTGGGCGCTACGCCCGGAGACCACTCGCTTTACATGGGCCTGCCGGCCGAGCAGGTGCTGACCCTGTTCGGCGATCTGGTGCTGAAGAAGATGTCCTGCACGGACAACATGCGCCTGCACCGCCTGCTGCAGCAGGAAGGGCGCAACCATCCCAGCCTGGCCGAGACCTTCTACCGGCTCGGTCCCGACAGCATCGCCCGCTGGCTGACGACCTACCTCGAGGCCAAGGTTGAAAGCGGGGAGATGCGGATCGACGAGCCGCGCATCGCTGCCGAACAGTTCGTCACCATGCTCATGGGCCACTTGCGCCTGCGTCATCTGCTGGGATTCACCGGCGCGCCCGACAAGGCGCAACGTGCCAGCTACGTCGCCTCCGCCGTCAACATCTTCCTCAACGGCGTGCGTCCGCGCTGAATTCGCTCCGGCGGGCCATTTGCCGCCGCTTCCGTTATTTCTGCGGCGTGTTCTTGAGGTATTTGGCGAACCACGCCAGGGTGCGTTCGAGCGCGTCGATCCGATCCTCGCGCCGCACGAATCCGTGGCCCTCGTGCGGGTAGAAATGCGCCGATACGGTGTGCCCGTTCTTCTTCATGATGTGAATCACCTGTTCCGCCTCCTCCTTGGGGACGCGGATGTCGTTGTCGCCCTGGAGCACGAGCAGCGGCGCCCTGGCGTGCTTGATGTAGGTAATGGGCGAATCGTCGATGTAGACCTGGCGGTCCTTGACCGGATCGCCGAGCAGGGACTTCTCGTACTGGCGAAGGAACGGCTCTTCGTGCTTGAGCATCGTCAGCCAGTTGATAATGCCGTAGCGCTCCACGGCGGCCGCCCACACGTCAGGCGTCTTTCCGATCGCCATCAGCGTCATGAAGCCCCCGTAGGAGCCGCCGGTGATACCGATGCGGTGCGGGTCGACGTAGCCGGTGTCGACCAGGAAATGCGCCGCGTAGACCTCGTCCTTCAGATCGCCGCCGCCCAGGTCCTGGTGGTTCGCTTCCTGGAACTTCGCCCCGTATCCCGTCGAACCGCGCACGTTGGGGGCGATGCAGACGTAGCCGCGGGAGGCGAGCGCAGCGGCGATCGGGTTGAAGGAATCGACCGTCTGGCCCGTCGGGCCG
>JBJKSR010000259.1:0-3667 GCA_046703965.1 Gammaproteobacteria bacterium
ACGACCGTGACGGCGGCAGCGAGCTGTTGCGCTACGGCCAGCGCGAGGACGAGGTCATTTATTCGGTTTCACGCGCCGGGCTCAATCGCCTGCTGGTGGAAGCGGCGGCCGCGACCGGGCGGGTCGAGCTGCAGTTCGACTGCGCAGTCGGGGATTACGACCCGGACCGCGGCGTGTTGAGCTGGGAAGACGGCGACGGGCGGTTGCACACCCGCGAGGCGGCTCCGGTGTTCGCGACCGACGGCGCGGGCTCCGTGCTGCGCCACGCGATGCAGGAACGCGGGCGGTTGGAGGCCCGCGAGGACCTGCTGGCGCATGCCTACAAGGAACTCACCATCGCCCCGGGCGCGAGCGGCGAGCACCGCATCGAGCGCGAGGCGCTGCACATCTGGCCGCGCGGCGGCTTCATGCTGATCGCGCTGCCGAACCTGGACGGCAGCTTCACCGTAACGCTGTTCCTCGCCCGCGAGGGCACGCCCGGTTTCGGGAGTCTGGTCGACGCCGCGGCGGTGGAGGCGTTTTTCACTCGCGAATTCGCGGACGCCGCACCGCTCATCGACGATCTGACCGGGACGTTTTTCTCCAACCCGACCGGGATGCTGGGCACGGTCTATGCCGAGCCCTGGCAGGTCGACGGCAAACTGCTGCTCCTCGGCGACGCGGCCCACGCCATTGTGCCGTTCCACGGCCAGGGGATGAACGCCGCCTTCGAGGATTGCCGGCTGCTCGCCGAGCGCCTCGCGCCGGACGCCGAACCGGGCGCGGTCTTCGAGGCGTTCTTCCGGACCCGCAAGGCCGACGCCGACGCCATTGCCCGCATGGCGCTGGAGAACTACGTGGAAATGCGCGATACCGTGCGCGACCCGGGCTTCGCCCTGCGCAAGGCACTCGGGTTCGAACTGGAGCGGCGCTGCCCGGACCGCTTCGTCCCGCGCTACTCGATGGTGATGTTCCATCACCTGCCGTACGCCGAGGTCGAACGGCGGGGCGAAGTACAGAAGGCGCTGCTCGAAGACTTCACCCGCGGCCACGACCGGCTGGAGGCGATCGACCTGGAGGCCGCCGAATGCGTGGTCCGCGAACGCCTGGAGCCCTTCGCGGGCGATTGACCGGCCGGGCTCAGGCGAACGCCGGCGGCGGGCCCTCGATGCGCAGGTTGATCATGAATTCCCGGAACCGATCTGCGGGCATCGGCTCGGCGAACAGGAAGCCCTGCACCGCCTGGTAGCGCATCCGCCGCAGCGCATCGAGCTGGGCCTGGGTCTCCACGCCCTCCGCCACGATATGGATGCCCACCGCGCGGCTCAGGATGGAGACGGTGCGCACGATGGTGGTGTCCTTGGAGTCGACCGTCAGGCCGCGGATGAAGGACTGGTCGACCTTGATGACGTCGATGTTGAAGCGCGAGAGGTAGCTCAGGCTGGAGTAGCCGGTACCGAAGTCGTCGAGCGCGATGTTCACGCCGAGCGCCTTGATGTGGGCCAGTGCGGCGGCGCGGTTGCGCAGGTGATCGACGAGCATCGACTCGGTGATCTCGATCTCCAGCGCCTCGCCCGGCACTTGGTGCTTGTTGAGCAGCCGCGAGACCGTTTCGGCGAACTGGATGTCTTCGTTCAGTTGCCGCGCCGAGACGTTGACGCCGACCCGGGGCGGGACCTCGAGCGAGCGGGTCCACAGCTTCCATTCCTCGATCGCCTGCTCCAGCACCCAGGTGCCGAGGTTCACGATCTGGCCGGTGCGCTCCGCCACCGGGATGAACTCGGAGGGATCGATCTCGCCCCATTCGGGGTGGGTCCACCGCAGCAGCGCTTCCACGCCGCACAGGCTGCCGTCGTCCACGCAGGCCCGGGGCTGGTAGTGCACGCTCATTTCCCCGCGCTCGATGGCCTGGCGCATCGCGTTTTCGAGCTGCACCTGGCGCCGCGCCTGCTCGTTCAGGTGCTCGGCGAAGTAGGCGATGGTGGCGCGCCCGCTGTGCTTTGCCTGGTACATCGCGGCGTCGGCATGCTGGCGCAGGGTGGCGAGGTCGCTGCCGTCCTGGGGATAGATGGCGATGCCGATCGAGGGAGTGGTGTGCAGTTCATGGCCCTCGATCCGGTAGGGAACGCTCAGCTTCTCGCTGAGTTGGTTCGCGGCCTGGGTCACGGTTTCCACGCTGATGATCTCGCGCATGAGGACGAGGAACTCGTCGCCGCCGAGACGCGCCGCGATATCGCCGGAATGCAGGCAGCTGCGCAGGCGCTGCGAGGCCTCCTTCAGGAGCTGGTCGCCGACTTCGTGGCCGTGCAGCGCGTTGATGTCCTTGAAGTTGTCGAGGTCGATCAGCAGCACCGCCAGGCGATGGTGCTCGCTGGCCGCGATGTCGGCAACGGCCGCGAACCGCTCTTCCATCAGGGTCTGGTTGGGCAACCCCGTGAGCCGGTCGTAGTACGTCATCTGCTGGATGCGCCGCGCCGCCGCCTTGCGCTCGGTGATGTCGGTGACGACGCCGTCGTAGTAGAGGATGTTGCCGTCGGCGTCGCGCGTGGTCCAGGCCGAGTTCAGTCCGGTGAAACGCGTGCCGTCGTTGCGGATGTACTCGACTTCCTCGTCCTCGTAGCGGTGTTCGGTGAACAGTTTCTCGCGCAGTTCCGCGCGCCGTTCCGGGTTCGCATAGCGCAGGCTGAGCTGGCTGGCCTTGACCCGGGACTCGTCGCTGTATCCGAACATGCGCGCCAGCGTGCGGTTGACGTAGACGATGCCGGAATCCGGCGTCCCGCGGTAGATGCCGTCGCGGACGTTGTTCGATACCGAGGTGAGCAACTCGCGGTTCCTGGACAGCTCGCGGGTCATGTTGGTGGCGAGCGCTTGCGCATGGCGTCCGGTACGCGCCAGCGCGAAGAACAGAGCCGCGAGCAGGATGCTGATGATGCACCCGGAGGCCGCTACCGCCAGTGGAATCCAGCCGGTCTCGATGCGCCCGGTGAGTGCCAGCCGCCAGTGCCGGTTGCTGGCGGTCAGGTTGATCGCGTAATGCCCGATGCGTGCCTGGTCCAGCAGCCGCTCCCAGGAGTTCGGCGGTTTAAGCGGCGCCGAACGGCTCTGGTAGAGGACGTGCGGCTTGGCGCCGCTGACGTCGAGCAGTTCCACCTCGAGGTTTTCGCTGCTTGGCAGCAGTTGCGTGAAGAATGTCTGCGACGGCACGGTTTCGGCCACCCAGCCGGCCTTCCTGCCGGCCTCCGCGGGGGTTCCCGCGGAGGCGATCAGCACGATGCCCTGCTTCACGCCGTTCGGCGAATACAGCGGCACTTCGCGGGTAACGATCAGGCCGGCGCCCGAAGCGGCCTGGGCGAACAGCTTGTGGTTCGCTTCGCCGCAGGGATTGAACCCCAGTACCTTGCTTCCCAGCGAGGAAGGCCAGATGCGGTCCACGGGGCAGAAGAAGGCGCCGGGCGTCTGCGGCTTGGGCCGGACCCGCTCGCGGCTCACGCCGAGGGCGGCCATCCGGCGGTAGATGCTCGCCGTGGCCCCGGGCGGGGCGTAGGCGAGGTGCAGCAGGGTCCGGCCGTGCCCGCCGCCGGCGTACAGGGCGTCGGCGAAGTGCTTCCAGTCCGCGGGGGAGACGTGCTCGCTCCCCATGTAGAAGCCGCGCGCGGCAAGCAGCCGCGAATGCTCCTGGTCGAGGCGG
>JBJKSR010000260.1:0-4861 GCA_046703965.1 Gammaproteobacteria bacterium
TCGACATTTACGCGGCATTGAAGTCCCCGATCGCCAAGGAAGCCATCGAGCGCATCGGCGTGCTCTATCAGATCGAGACGCAGATCCGCGGGCGATCGCCCGAGGCGCGTCTTGCTGCGCGTCAGCAGTATGCCGTGCCGCTGCTGAACGCCCTGCATGCGTGGATGATCCAGACTGTCTGCGAACTCGACAGCAGCTCAAAGTTGGTCGAGGCGTTCAACTACTCGCTCAAGCGCTGGAGACAGCTCTGCCGCTACACCGAGGACGGGCAGCTAGAGATCGACAACGGAGCTGCGGAGCGTTCCATTCGCGGCATGGGCATCGGCAGGCGTTATGCGCGGTTGGCGATTATGCGTTGTCCGGCGGCAAGAGCTAGTCATGTCGTTGGAAGATGCGGAGCTAGGGCGCAGACAAACGGCCCAGCTTGCTGCGCATAATCGGTGGTGGTCTTCTCTCGGGCGTCGTTTACGCCATATGGGAGAACTGCCATGTCCCGCATGATGAGATCTCACGAGCTCCACATTCCGAAGTGGCTCGGTGCCAGCGAGTTGCGGACCCACGCCGAGCAGCTTACTCAGTACATTTTGGGCTGCGGGTACTCCAAGGGCACGCTGCGCATGTACCGCAATGCCGCTGCCCATTTTGCGCACTGGATGACGGTGCATCGGGTGCCATTGAGTAAGGTGGATGAAGTACTGGTTAGGCGCTTTCTGTCGCAGCACCTGCCCGAGTGCCGCTGTGGTCCTTTGCGTCAGCGATCCCCTCATATTGTGCGAGCGGCTCTGAAGGTTCTGCTGCGCTTCCTGCGTAGCGAGGGACTGATAGGACCGCCACGCTCTATGGACCCGCCTGCGGTCACTGAGGAGTTGAAAGCCTTTGCTCAATATCAGGAGCATGTCTGCGGCCTCACGCAGGCGACTCGCGAAGTCTCTCGGCTTCGGGTTCGTGCATTTCTGCTCGACTGCTTCGGTAAGCGACCCATCCGGATCAGTGAGCTGACACCAAAGGACGTCGAGGGCTTCATCAGCGGCTATACCGCGAACTGCACGCCTCGCTCCCGTGGTGTGATCTGCCGGTCTATTCGCGGCTACCTCCACTTCAAGGCACTGACCGATCCATACGGCGAGGTGCTGTGCGAGCGGTTGCCAAAATTTGCGAGCTGGAGATTGGCATCGCTTCCGAATTCGCTTTCTCGGTCGGAGAGCGAGGCGGTCTTGGCCGCCTGCAAAGGCAATGATCCTGTCAGCAAACGCGATTACGCTATCGTCAGATGTCTGAGCGATCTTGGACTGCGAACCGTAGAGGTCGCGCGCCTTCAGATCGATGATCTCGACTGGGAAGCCGGCACGGTGCGTATCAGCGGGAAGGGCCACCGCGTGGACATGATGCCAGTGCCCGTGGCAACCGCCAAGGCGATCGCCGACTACATTCTGCACGGACGGCCGAGCAATGCGGGACCGGCGCTGTTCTTTCGCCATAGGCCGCCTCATTGGTCAGCAGCGACGGTGTTTGTCGTGCGTGCAGCGGTTCGATGCGCTGCTGCTCGGGCGGGGTTGGCCGATCGGATCGGTGGGCCCCACATCTTCCGCCACACGGTTGCCGAGCGACTCGTACAGCAGCACAGCTCACTCAAGGCGATCGCTGATCTGTTGCGCCATCGATCTTTGACGAGCACCCAGGTGTACGCGAAGGTTGACCTCGATGGCCTCTCTGCCGTGGCCCTACGATGGCCGGGGAGGTCCGTATGAACGCGCGCAGCACGATGCAGAGTAAAGTCCAGGCGTATCTGCTTGAACGTCGCCAGGCAGGATTCGCGCTGAAGATTGAGGGTGAGCAGCTCGCGCGATTTGCTCGTTTCACCGACGCTACCGGGTACCGCGGACCCCTTACGATCGCACTCGCAAGCAGCTGGGCCGTGGCGAACCGGCTGGGACACCGCATCACAGCGGCTCGTCGGATCGAGGTACTTCGTCCCTTTGCCCGCTATTGCCGCAGCTGGGATCGCCAGAGCGAGATTCCACCGCTGCGGCTGTTCGGTCCAGGGCACCGCCGTTTGACTCCGCATATCTACAAAGATGCCGAGCTTCGCACATTGATGAGGGCGGCACTGAAGCTGCATCCACCACACGGATTGCGCGGACATACGTGTGCCACGGTCATCGGCCTGATCGCAGCGTGTGGTTTGCGGATCTCCGAGGCGGTGGCGCTTCGCCGGGAAGATGTCGATCTCGAGCAAGGTGTCCTGCAGATCCGCCATGGCAAGTTCGATAAGGCACGCCTGGTCCCGATGCATTCGAGCACGCGCAACGCCCTGCAGCGGTATGTGCAACGGCGCGACCAAGATCCCCAATGTAGGGACGGAGGCGCGTTCTTCGTTTTCGACCACGGCCGAGAGCTTACGCGTGAACGCCTTCACTACGCATTCCGGACCGTGAGAAAGGCGCTGCGGCGACGTCCGCGCGGTGGACACCGCCGATACCGGCTGCACGATGCCCGTCACACCTTCGTATGTCGCAGACTTGAACTCTGGTACCAACAGGGCGTCGACATCGACCAACATATTTTGGCTCTTTCGACCTACGTTGGTCATGCACATCCCACCGATACATATTGGTATGCGACGGCGACACCGCGTCTGATGGCCCTTGCTGCGCGACGGCTCGACCTACTCGCCGGCGGAGGTGCCGCATGAACCGCGCCCCCTCGACTGCACTGGCCCCACTCCTGCAGCAGTTCTTCGTTGAGCGCCTTCAGAAGCAACGCCAGGCGAGTCCTTGCACAATCAGCGCATATCGCGATACCTTTCGGCTCTTTCTGACCTTCGTCGAGGCCAAGCTCAGGAAGCGGCCAGCGGAACTGGCGATCGAAGATCTGAGCGCCCAACTGATTCTGGACTTCCTCGAACATCTCGAAAGGCGCCGCAAGAACAGCATCCGGACCCGCAATGCGAGATTCGCGGCAATTCGCTCCTTCATCCAGTACGTCGGATTCAAGGAGCCGACGTCTCTCGCCCTCACCCATGGTGTACTCGGCATTCCGATGAAGCGCTTCGATCGTCTGCAGATTGGCTTTCTGAGCCGCGAGCATATCGAAGCCATCATCGCAGCACCCGACGCTTCCACCTGGACTGGCCGACGAGACCGCGTGTTGCTTACTACTCTTTACAACACCGGCGCCCGCGTCTCTGAACTCATTGGGGTGCAGGTGGAGGATGTGAACCTCTCCAGAAGTCCTTCTGTGCGCTTGCACGGCAAGGGTCGCAAGGAGCGGTCGGTTCCCCTCTGGGGCAGCACAGCATGCCAGATCCGCCAATGGCTGCAACAGCAACCGCACACCGCGACGAGTCCTCTGTTTCCGAGACGAACCGGATCGAGATTGAGTCGCGGCAATGTGACCGAGCGCATGCAGCTTGCTGCCGAAGCCGCGGCCTCCGAGCACCCAGAGCTCCGGAAGCGGAAGGTGACGCCGCATATCTTTCGACACTCCTTGGCTATGCATCTGCTCCAGAAAGGCGTCGACATCAATGTGATTGCGCTGTGGCTCGGTCACGAAAGCCCCACCACTACGCACATGTACGTCGAAGCCGATCTCGCGATGAAAAAGCGTTTGCTCAAGTCCTTGCATCCGCCGAACGTGAAAACCTTGCGCTTCCGACCACCTGACCGGCTGATACAATTCCTCAGCACTCTGTGATTATGCTCGGTTCGTATGGCGCAAAACCCATTCCGTGCTCGGCCCGGTCGGCGGTGTACGGTCGCTCCGCGCCCGGTCCCGCCGCGCTGCCAGGCAGGTGCGCGGCTGGGCCAAACCGTAAGGCGACCGCGCATAATCGCCGACCGCGCATAATGCGTTTATGCATGGCTGCTCATAAACGCAACAATTATCTCTTCTTTGGCTCCGACAGCGGCGGGGAGCGCGCCGCGATCATTTACAGTCTTGTCGAGAGTTGCAAATTGAATCGCATTGACCCGCAGAGTTATCTGCAGTACGTCCTCGAGCGGATCGCCGATCACCCGATCAACCGCATCGAGGAACTGCTGCCCTGGAACGTCGCTGATAAGCTTGCTCAGCCGAGCCAGGTGACGGACGCCCTGGCGGCATAGCGAGTTCTTGGTGTTCAAACCCCAGCGCCCTACCGCATCGCTCGGCCACCTGCAGGCCTTCCTCGACGACACCCGCGGCCAGATCACGCTCGGGGAGATCCCGCCGATCCGCCGGGCTCCGCTCGCCGCTCAGGGCAAGAAAGTCCGCGTCGCGCTCATGGGTCGCGACGGCGAGACGATCGCACAGCTGCTCGAGCGCCTGGATGCTGCCCTCGGCAAGGCCATGGCCGAGGACGCCGTGATCGACGAGGTCCTGCCGGAGATCAAGCGCCGCCGCGCCCCGTGAGCAGGCCAGAAGGCCAGCAGCTCCCCCACCGTTGCACAGCTTGGGCGAACGGCAGAGAGAAATCCACGGGCCTCCGCCGCACGCTTACTTTCCATTCGAATTACCGGCTCATTGTACTCGAAGAGGCAGCGTCAGAGACCCTCAATCGCTACCCACACGAATCACGGCTCAGAACGGGTGCCCATCGGGGGGTTCAGCGAGCGTTCACAACGCGGCGCGCGAAGCGCGGCCGCGTTGGGTCACGAGAGTCACGCAGAGATCGACCATCTGCTCGCCAATCTCTGCGATTCCTTCCGGACCGCACCTCAAGATCGGACACGTTTGGCTCGACGGCTCGATCCGACCGTCGGACAGCCGCTGCACCGTGCGGACCCGAAAGAGCTCATCCGGAAATCGGGGCGGTACGTCATTCCCGGTGATAGCGCCTACGGAGCGCTTCGAAGGATCGCCACGGCTCCTTCAAGCCCAGTAC
>JBJKSR010000261.1:0-2616 GCA_046703965.1 Gammaproteobacteria bacterium
GCACATGGCCGCAGGGGACCCAGCCTGTACGTCCATCCGGGCTCGTGAGCCAGTAAAATCCCGCCGCCTCCGCGTGGATGAGCACCGTCGTACCCACATCGACGGTGAGTTCGATGGCGCTGAACTCACACGTGGCGCGCCAGTCACCTCCCGACCGCTCCAGCCACGCGAGGGGCACCCAACCGCTGCGCTCGCGGTGGTCCGTGCACCAGATCCACCCCGGTATGTCCGTCGCCTTTTCAAAATCCGGCCGGACCCGCTCGCCCGCCAGGACGCGGCTGGGGTCCGGATAGGGTTGCCGGTATCGCCTTGTGACCACGCCGGATCGGTCCGCCCTCTCGCGCATGCGCCTGACCGTACGCCTAAAAAACGAATTTTACGTCGACCGTCGTCCGAGTCCATCGGCGCGCGGCGACGCCTGCCGTCCGCGATCGGCACGGCACGCTACGGTTGATCCGCCCGCTCTTCGAGTATACACTGTATACATGACTGCCGACTCGAGTACCGCGCAAAGAATCGTCACGGCGGCAAGGCGTCTGGTCGAACGGGAAGGTGCGGACGCGCTGAGCATGCGCCGGGTCGCCGGCGCGGTGGGCATCACGGCGATGGCGATCTATCGGCACTACGGCGATCGTGCAGCAGTGCTGAATGCCGTTGCCGAGGGGGGCTTTGCCGAGCTTTCGGCACGCCTTCACGGCGCGCACCTGCGCGGTGATTTGGAGACGCAGCTGTTACAGATCGCGGATGTCTTCCTGGACCACGCCTTCGAGAATCCGAAGCTGTTTGAGTTGATGTTCCTGCGGCCGAGGGAGGGGGCGCGGCGGTTCCCCGGGGACTTCCGGGCCCGCCGTTCGCCGACCGCCACGCTCTCGGCGGATCTGATCGCCCAGGGCATGGCGCGCGGGGAGATTCGTCAGGGCGACCCCTGGGAAATCGCCTTCGAGACGGGGGCCTTGTGGCAGGGCCTGCTCATGCTCTACATCGGCGGCCGCGTCGATCTGTCCCGGGATGAATTTCGTGCGCTCTGTCGGCGCGCATTGAGGAGATACTGGAATGGCATACGCCAGTAAAGTCAAACAGCTTGCTTTCGAGCTCGGGGCAATCGTCGTTGCCGCCTCGCTTTTCTGGTTCGGCACCGGGCTGCATCCGTATTGGCCGCTGCTGTGGTTCGCTCCGCTGCCGGTGTTGTGGGTGGCCACCCGTACGTCCGCGTGGAGAGCGGCGCTGGTCGCCTTCTGGACGATGTTCCTGGGCATCCTCAACCTGTGGAATTATCTGCACGACGTCTTGCGCACAGCCGCCGGAGTCGTCATCGCCGAGTGTGCCGTGGTGGCGCTTGCCTTTACGCTCGCGGCGCTCGTCTTTCGCGCGCTTGCGCGCCGCGGTGAGCTTTGGGCGGCGTTGGTTGCCTTTCCCGCGCTTTGGGTATCGTTCGAATACATCTTCAACCTCACCACATCGGCGGGCACCCTGATCAGCCTGGCCTATTCTCAGCTGGGCTTCCTCCCGTTTTTGCAGCTCGCCTCGATAACCGGTCCGTGGGGCATGAGCTTTCTGCTGCTGTTGTTCCCGGCCGCGATCGTTCTTTTCCTTGACAGCCGCCGGGCGAAGCCGCGGCAGGCCCGGCGTGTCCTCGGTGCCAGCGCCACGCTGATCGCCGCCGTTCTCGCGTTCGGCGCCATCCGGTTGGCCCTCCCGGTCGGGGGGCGGCTCATCAAAGTCGGGCTGATCGTGCACGAGGCGTGGACGACCCGCGCCGGGGCGGCCACGGCGCATCTGTTCCGTGCCTATGCCGACCGGGCAACCCTGTTGGCCGAGCGCGGCGCCAGGGTTGTCGTCCTACCGGAGAAAATCGGCGTTCTGACCCGCTCGACCGCTGAACTCACCGATGCTCCGCTCCAGGCCGTCGCGAACGCGACCCATGCGACGCTCGTCGCCGGCGTGATCCATGTTGCGGCGCATGCACAATACAACGCGGCGCGGATCTACTCTCCCGATACGCCCGTTCGGGAATATCACAAGGAACATCTGCTGCTGCCCTGGGAAGCAAAATTTACGCCGGGAAGGAAACTGCAGCTGCTGAAGCGCCCGTCGGGCATCTGGGGTGTGGAGATCTGCAAGGACATGGACTTCACCGGACTGTCGCGACGATACGGCAGGGCCGGCGTTGGCCTGATGCTGGTGCCGGCCTGGGATTTCACTGTCGATTGGATCAAGCACGGCCACGCCGCGCTGATGCGCGGCGTGGAGGACGGCTTCAGCGTCGTCCGTGCCGCCAAAGACGGCAGCCTGTACGTCAGCGATAACCGGGGGCGCATCCTTGCGGAAGTCATGAGCAACAGCGCGCCCTTCGCGACCCTCGTGGCCGAGGTGCCCGTGGCGCATGCCATGACTCCTTACCTTCTGCTCGGTAACTGGTTCGCATGGCTTGCGTTGAGCGCAGCGCTTCTGGCCCTGCTGCGCCTGCTGTGGCTCCGGCAGGGCGGGCGACGGGCAGGCGCCTGAGCACACCATTCGATCACCGCGTCATCGGACGGAGTTCCTCTTTCGAGGGCCCGTTGCACGCGACGGCCTTGACGGCCGCTCTCACATGTAATAAATTTCTTACACGTATCC
>JBJKSR010000262.1:0-9263 GCA_046703965.1 Gammaproteobacteria bacterium
CGGTGCTGCGGCTGGCCGGGGGCGAGGTGACCGTCTTGCGGCGGGGGCGGGGGCCGGTGGGAGAGTGGGCCCATTCGCCGTCCGTATAATGGCGACGATTGAATCAAGTTAAGCCGAGTGCGCGATAGCCTTTCGACAACCGTGGGCCCGCTCCGGGGGGCGGGCACCCCGTGATCAGCCTGAATATCGTCCAGAAAATTGCGATCTGGGCCATTCCCGTGATTTTCGCGATCACCCTGCACGAGGTCGCGCACGGCCTGGTGGCCAACCGGCTGGGCGATCCCACCGCGAGGATGCTGGGGCGCCTCACGCTCAACCCCTTGCGTCACGTCGACCCCATAGGCACCGTGGTGGTGCCGCTGGGGCTGCTCCTGATGTCCACCTTCTTCGGCGGTGGCGCGTTCCTGTTCGGGTGGGCCAAGCCGGTCCCGATCGGTGTGCGCAACCTGAAGAATCCGCGCCGCGACATGGCGCTGGTGAGCGCGGCGGGGCCGGCGGCCAACCTCCTGATGGCGGTGTTCTGGGCCCTTATGGTGCGCGTAGGGCTGTTATTCGCCGCTTCGGCGCCGGCGGTGGCAAGACCGCTCGCCCTCGCCGGCGTCGCGGGCGTGTTCATCAATTCGATGCTCATGGTGTTCAACCTGCTCCCGTTGCCCCCGCTCGATGGCGGACGCCTCGCGAGCAGCCTGCTGCCGCCTCGCCTCGCGAGCCGTTTCGACCGTATCGAGCCTTTCGGGTTTATCATTCTCCTGGGGTTGCTGGTGACGGGCATACTGGGGTACGTGATCGGTCCGCTGCTGTGGTGGGTGACCCACTTTTTCGCCCTGTTCGCGGGGATCCCGGCCATCAGCCTGTTCCGATTGGTGGGCGTGTTGATGTATTGAACGAAAGCACCGAAAACGACGCTTCCGAACATCCGCCGGCCGCGGGCACGCAGAGCGACCTGCCCTTTGCCCGGGTGCAGGGCGAGCCCTTCACCCGGCTGCCGCAGGACCTCTACATCCCGCCGGACGCGCTGGAGGTCATTCTGGAGGCCTTCGAGGGCCCGCTAGACCTTCTGCTGTACCTGATCCGGCGCCAGAACCTCGATATTCTCAACATCCCCATTGCCGAGATCACCCGCCAGTACATGGCCTACATCGAGCTGATGCACGAATTGCGTCTCGATCTGGTGGGCGAGTACCTGGTGATGGCGGCGATGCTTGCCGAGATCAAGTCGCGGATGCTGCTGCCCCGCCCCGAGGAAGGCGGGGACGGCGAGGAAGACGATCCGCGGGCCGAACTGGTCCGCCGCCTGCAGGAATACGAACGCTACAAGCAGGCGGCGGAGGACCTCGACGCCCTGCCGCGCGAAGGCCGCGACCGTTTCCCGGCGCATGCCCGCCTGGCCGAACGCCGGGTGATCCGGATCGCGCCCGAAGTGAGCTTCGATGCCTTGGTCACCAGCTTCAGCGCGGTGATGCGCCGCGTGGCGCTCTACACGCAGCACCGCATCAGCCTGGAGCCGATTTCCATCCGCCAGCGTATGAGCGACCTGCTCTCGCAGTTGCGTGAGGGCACTTACGTGACCTTCTCCAGACTGCTCCGGAAGGAGGAGGGTCGCGACGGCGTGGTGGTGAGTTTCCTGGCCCTGCTGGAACTCGTGCGTACGGGCTTCGCCGCCATTACCCAGGCCGGGCTGTTTTCCCCCATTCACATCAATTCGCAAGGCTTGAGCGATGGAGACGAGCCATCGTTCGACGATGCGGTCGAGGAATACGACAACGATGAGTGAAGTGGCTCCCGCGCTGGAAGATATTCTGCTTGCGGCGCTGTTCGCGGCCGAGCGGCCGCTGCCGATAGACGAGATCGCCAACGTGTTCGAACTGGGCGACAACGTTCCGAAGCCCTCGAATCAGGACCTGGAAGAAGCGCTGGAAAGGGCCCGGGCGCGAATCGGGGATCTGCCGCTGGAGATCAGGAAGCTGGCCGGGGGCTACCGCCTGGAAGTGCCGAAGCAGTACTCGGCCTGGGTCAGCCGGCTGTGGGTGGAGCGCCCGGCCCGCTACTCCCGCGCCCTGCTCGAGACCCTCGCGCTGATCGCGTACCGCCAGCCCATCACGCGCCCGGAGATCGAGTCGGTGCGCGGGGTTGCCGTCAACACCAACATCATCCGTACCCTGACCGAGCGCGGCTGGATCCGCATCGTGGGCCACCGCGATGCGCCGGGACGCCCCGCGCTGTATGGCACGACGCGGGTGTTTCTCGATTACTTCGGTCTCGCCAGCCTGGAGGAACTTCCCACGCTGGCGGAGATTCGCGAACTCTCGGACTACGAACCGGAATTGCCGCTGGAGGAGGAAGGCGAAATCGCCGCCGCCATCCTCGACGAGGGTGAGGCGTCGGCCGAGGCGGAGGAGAACGGGGACGGGGGTGCGCCGCCGGCCGAGGTGGTGGCCGGCCCCTGGGCCCGTGCCGACGGCGAGACCGGGGAAGTGCCCGTGGACGATGACGGGGACGACGAGCAGGAACGGCCGGAGTCGAATTCCTTCCCGGACGATGGAGAAGACGACGACGAGCGCGATGGTTGAGAGCCGAGGAGAGCGCCCCGAGAAGTACCTGGCGGGACTGGGCCTGGCCTCGCGCCGCGAAATTGCCCGCTGGATCGAGGCCGGACGCCTGGCCGCGAACGGCAGTATCCTGCGCGGCGGGCAGCGGATCCGTGCGCGCGATCGCCTCACCCTCGACGGCAAGCCCCTGCGGGTGCCACGGTCCGCGGCGGAGCGCCGGGTCCTTCTCTATCACAAGCCGGTGGGCGAGATCGTGACCCGGCACGATCCCGAGGGACGCCATAGCGTATTCGGCGCGCTTCCCCCCGTCGACGGCGGGCGTTGGGTGACCGTCGGGCGGCTCGACGTGACCACCACGGGCCTGCTGCTGTTCACCACCGACGGCGCGCTGGCGGCGCGCCTGATGCACCCGCGTCACGGTGTGATCCGTACCTACCTGGTCCGCGTCCACGGGGAGGTGCCCTTCGACCTGGAGTCGCGCCTGACGCGCGGCGTCCGGCTCGAGGACGGCGTGGCCCGCTTCGACTCCTGTGAGCCGATCGGCCGCCCGGGACATACCAACCGCTGGTATCGCGTCAGCCTGGCCGAAGGCCGCAACCGGGAAGTCCGGCGCGCCTTCGAGGGCCTCGGCCTGCAGGTCAGCGGGCTGAAGCGCATAGGCTACGGGCCGGTGGCTCTGCCGCGGAACCTGGCCCCGGGGCAGTGGCGGGAACTGGACGGGCCGGAAATCGAGGAACTGGAGGCCGCTGTCGCTACGGGCAGTGAACCAAATGCAGGCAAGCGGGTCAAACCCCGACATGAGCGCACAACCCATGGCCAAGGACGCAACAACATCAAGCGCTGATGCCGATCGCCTGCTGGTCAAGCGGGTGCAGGCCGGCGACCAGGCGGCATTCAATGCGCTGGTGCTCAAGTACCAGCAGCGCGTCCTCAAGCTCGTATCGCGCTACATCCGCGACCCGGAAGAGGCGCTCGACGTGGCCCAGGAAGTGTTCATCCGGGCCTATCGTGCGATCAAGAATTTCCGGGGCGACAGCGCGTTCTACACGTGGCTCTACCGGATCGCGGTCAACGCGGCCAAGAACGCGATCGGGGCCGCCACGCGCAACCCGGTCGAGGGTGGGCTGGACGTCGACGACCCGGAACTGGTCGAGGTGCAGCGCAAGATGACCGACGAGGCAACGCCCGAGCACCTGCTGTACACCGAGGAACTCAAGCAGACGATCAACGACGCCATCGAGGACTTGCCGGAGGAACTTCGGCGCGCGATTCTACTCAGAGAAGTGAAAGGCTTGAGCTACGAGGAAATTGCCAAGGTCATGGACAGCCCTGTCGGGACCGTGCGTTCCCGTATCTTCCGCGCCCGAGAAGCGGTTGCCCAACGGATTAAACCCCTCCTGGAGAGATGATCCATGAGTGATCTTCTGCGTGAACAACTTTCGGCCCTCATCGACGGCGAGCTGCCGGCCGAGGAATGCGAACTGCTTGTCAAGCGTATCAGCAGCAGTGCCGAGCTGGCGCGGAGTTGGCACGCTTACCATCTGATCGGCGATGCGTTGCGCGACCAGCTTTCGGCGGGTGCCGCCCAGCGGCTGGCGCCGCGCGTGCGCGACGCTTTAAGCGAGGAGGCCGAGGGATCTTCGCGGGGGCGCAGCGGCCTGAAGCGCTGGTCGACCGTGGCCGCCGGGGTCGCCGTGCTCGGTCTGGCGGGCCTGGCGGGAGCGCTGATCAGCAGCCACATGGAACCCGGCAAGGTGTTCGCGCCGGCGGACGGCGCATCGTCCGGCGGCAGTGCACCGGTTCACGTCGACTGGCGCCGGGCGCCGGCGCCGGTGCAGGCCGAACTCAGCCGCTACCTGCTGATGCACGATCCCTACGGCATGATTTCGGGTCCGACCTCGAGCGAGGCGCAGGGCTCGGCCACCGCGCCCGCCGCGGGCGGAACGGCGAGTGGCGGCGGCCCGCTTCCCAACCCGTCTTTCTGAGCCCATGCGCCCGGGGGTAGCGCTGGTTCTGGTACTGGCAGCGTTCACCCTGCCCGCTACGGGATGGGCGGGGGAGACACCCGCCTCGTGGTTCACCCACATGCAGAAGACCCTGGCCACGCAGAGCTATCGGGGCAATATCGTTTACATGGGCAGTTCCCAACCCCAGGCGTACCAACTGGTTGCCTGTTCCGATGGTTACGCGCGCCTGACCGCGTTGTCCGGCCCGCCTCGCGAGGTGATTCGCGGCCCGCACGTGGCGGTGCGCCTGCGCGCGGGGTCTGCGGACATGGTGGTGTATCAGGCGGGCCAGGGAGCCACCCCGTTGCCGTTTCCGCCGGTTACCCGTACGCCTGTCTCCAAGCTCGAGCACTGGTACCGCTTCGTGCTCGGCGGGTCCGGCCGCGTGGCGGGTCGGCCGGCCCGCCTGGTGGAACTCGTGCCGCGCGACCACTGGCGCTACGGATACCGTCTCTGGGTCGATCAGAAGACCGCCATGCCGTTGAGTTCACAACTGGTGGGGCGGCACGGCGGCGTCCTGGAGCAGGCGTTTTTCACGCGCCTCAAGCTGCTCGACAAGGCAACGGCGCGTGGGCTGATCGGGGCTAAAGCCCTGTCCATGGCGGCCCACGCCGCCTCCGCCCCGCATGCCCAGGCGGCCGATTGCCCCGTCACCAACGGCTCGGGCTCAATCGCGCTCCGGAACCTGCCCGCAGGCTTCGAGCGGGTCAGCGAAACGTGCGAATCCACACCCCGGCGCAACCGGTCGGTGACGCACATCCTGATCAGCGACGGCCTGACCAGCGTTTCGGTCTTCGTAAGCCGCCGCCGCAGTGGGGGCGCCACGCTGATGGGAGAAACGGGGATGGGCCCGGTGCACGCCGTGGGGCGGGTGGCCGGTGGTTACGCCGTCACCGTCATGGGTACGGCGCCCATGGCGACGGTCTCGAAGATTGCCCGGGGCGTGCTGATCAAGACGCCCTGAGAGCCATCCTTCGGCGGCGGGCGTGCAACGTTGCGGGGGGCGTGCCCGTTATAATTGCCCGATTGTTTTACAGCGCGGACATCGCATGCGGCATATCCGCAATTTCGCGATCATTGCCCATATAGACCACGGAAAATCCACGCTTGCCGACCGGCTCATCGAGCAGTGCGGCGGCCTGAGCGCGCGCGAGATGGGCGCACAGGTGCTGGATTCCCTGGCCATCGAACGCGAACGCGGCATCACCATCAAGGCCCAGAGCGTGCGCCTGGATTACATGGCGCGCGACGGGCAGCGCTACCAGCTCAACCTGATCGATACGCCCGGACACGTCGACTTCTCCTACGAGGTCTCGCGCTCGCTGGCTGCCTGCGAGGGTGCACTGCTGATCGTGGATGCATCCCAGGGCGTGGAGGCGCAGAGCGTGGCCAACTGCTACAGCGCGGTCGAGCAGGGCCTGGAGGTCGTGCCGGTCCTCAACAAGATCGACCTGCCGGCCGCCGATCCGGACCGCGTGGCGGCCGAGATCGAGGATCTGATCGGAATCGAGGCGCGCGACGGGTTGCGGGTGAGCGCCAAGACCGGCGAGGGCATGCAGGAGGTCCTCGAACGGCTCATCGAGCGCGTGCCGCCGCCCACCGGCGACCCGGATGCGCCGCTGCAGGCGCTGATCATGGATTCATGGTTCGACCCCTATGTCGGGGTGGTCTCGCTGGTGCGCATCAAGTCCGGGTCGCTGAACGGCAACGACCGGATCAGGGTGATGTCCACCGGCAATTGGTGGCAGGCGACCCGCATCGGTTGCTTCACGCCCCGCATGACCGACACTCCGCGGCTCGAATGCGGGGAAGTGGGTTTCGTGATCGCGGGCATCAAGGACATCGACGGGGCGCCGGTCGGCGATACGATCACGTCCGCCGTGCGCCCCGCGGAAAGGCCGCTGCCCGGGTTCGTGACCGTAAAGCCGCGCGTTTTTGCGGGTCTGTTCCCGACCGATGCCTCCGATTTCGAAAACCTGCGAGAGGCGCTCGCCAAGCTGCGACTCAACGATGCGGCGCTGGTGTACGAACCCGAAACGTCCAGCGCCCTGGGCTTCGGATTCCGCTGCGGCTTCCTGGGCCGCCTGCACATGGAGATCGTGCAGGAGCGACTGGAGGGGGAATACGGGCTCGACCTGATCTCCACCGCGCCGTCGGTCGTGTATCGGGTCACCGCCGCCAACGGTGCGGTCACCGAGGTGGAGAATCCCTCGGCGCTGCCGCCGCGCGGCGAAATCGAGCGCATCGAGGAGCCGGTGATTACCGCCAGCATTCTGTGCCCGCACGATTACGTGGGCGCCGTGATCGGCCTGTGCGAACAGAAGCGTGGCGTGCAGAAAGGGCTCGTCTATCATTCGGGGCAGGTGAGCCTGACCTACGAACTTCCCCTGTCCGAAGTGGTTCTCGACTTTTTCGATCGTCTCAAATCCATCAGCCGCGGCTATGCCTCGTTCGATTACGGGCCCGCGCATTTCGTCGAATCGGATCTGGTACGCCTGGACATACTGATAAACGGGGAGCGCGTCGATGCGCTGTCGCTGATTGTTCACAAGAGCGTGGCGTACGCCCGCGGGCGGGAGCTGGTGGAGCGCTTGCGGGAACTGATCCACCGGCAGATGTTCGAAGTAGCCATACAGGCCGCGATCGGCAGCCAGGTCATCGCCCGTTCGACGGTGAAGGCGTTGCGCAAGAATGTCACCGCAAAGTGCTATGGTGGCGATATCAGCCGCAAGCGGAAGCTGCTCGAAAAGCAGAAGGAAGGCAAGAAGCGGATGAAGCGCGTGGGCAAGATCGAGCTGCCGCAGTCGGCCTTCCTGGCGGTACTCAAGAACGAATAAGGACATCCGATGAGCGATATTTTTGCCTTGATCATCATCCTGCTGACCGCGTTTACCGGGCTGGTCTGGCTGGTAGACGTCGTTCTCAGGCGCGGCCTGAAGAAGGGGGGCGAGGACCATCCGTTGCCGGGCGCATGGAAATGGTGGGCGGAAACCTGCCGCGGATTCTTCCCGTTCGTGCTGGCCATTCTCATCATCCGCAGCTTTATCGTGGAACCTTTCCATATCCCCTCCGGCTCGATGATGCCGTCGGTGCTGATCGGCGATTACGCGGTTACCGAGAAATTCGCCTACGGCCTGCGTCTGCCGCTGATCGATACCAAGATCATTTCCACGGGCTCCGTGCACCGCGGCGACGTCTTCGTTTTCCGTTACCCGCTCAATCCCCGGGTGGATTTCATAAAGCGGGTGATCGGCCTGCCGGGCGACAAAATCACCTACACTTGCAATAATGAACTGTATATAAACGGTAAACTGGTGCCGCGGCACTATGTGGGCAAGTACAAGGGCGAGGGCGTGCTCGGGATTGCGGGTGGCACGCAGGAATGGGTCGAGGATCTTCCACGCGACACCGGCGGCGTGGTAAAACACAAGATTCTTCTGGACCCTGACCGGCCCATCGGCCCGCCGCATTGCAACCGGACCTGGACGGTGCCGCCGCACGAGTATTTCGCGATGGGTGATAATCGTGACGATTCGGACGACAGCAGGTACTGGGGGTTCGTCCCCGAACGGAATCTGGTCGGCAAGGCGGTGATGGTGTTCTTCAATTTCCAGGGCTGGACGCACTGGCCCCTGTGGCACCGGATCGGTACCTTGCTCAAGTGAGGAGGCACGACATGTTTGGCAACGATCGCAGGCTCCCTGGCTCCCGAAGTCAACGCGGATTGAGTCTGATCGGCTGGCTGCTGCTCCTGATCCTGGTGGGCGGCTGGGTCTATGCGGCAGTGCGCGTTGTGCCCGCCTACATCGAGGACGGAGAAATCGCCACCTCTCTGAAGGGCGTGAAATCCGATGCCAGGACGATGCCGCTGCGTGACATCCAGCGCGAGCTTGTCGGCCAGCTCACGATCAACAGCATCGACGACGTTAATCCGAACGAATTCAAGTTCACCATGAATGGCGATCAGCTGACGATTTCCATCGACCATCCCATCGAGAAGAAGCTTTTCGGCAACTTGAGCTTCGTGGTGCACAGCCGGCATTCGATCACGGTCACTCGCGGTGCGGGACAGGATTGACCCGATAGGCGAACTGGGCAGACGCCTGGGGTATCGGTTCTCGGATCCGGGCATGGCCGGGCAGGCCCTGACCCACCGCAGCGCCGGGCCGGTGCACAATGAGCGCCTCGAATTCCTGGGCGACGCCGCCATCGGCCTGGGCGTTGCCGACATGCTCTACGACCGATGGCCCGACCTCGCCGAGGGCGATCTCACGCGCATGCGTGCGAGCCTGGTCAACAGCGAGGCGTTGGCGCAGTTGGCGCGTGATCTCGGCCTGGACGAGCTGATCAGGATGGGGGTGGGCGAGCAGCATGGCGGCGGGTTCCAGCGCCGGTCCACTCTTGAGGACGTCTTTGAGGCCGTCATCGGCGCTGTCTTCGTGGACGGCGGCTACCCGGCGGCGCGCGAGGTCCTTGCACGGTTGATCGCCGGTCCGCTGAGCGCTCTGCCTGATCCGGAGTTGCTCAAGGACCCCAAGACCCGCCTGCAGGAGATCCTGCAGGCCCGGGGACTCGGTTTGCCGGAATACCGCCTGACGAACAGCACCGGCCCTGACCATGCCCGGCAATTCGCGGCGGAATGCCGGGTTGCGGCGTTGAACCTCGCCGGTCGCGGGACCGGGACCAGCCGGCGCCGCGCGGAGCTGGC
>JBJKSR010000263.1:0-6769 GCA_046703965.1 Gammaproteobacteria bacterium
GTTCAATCCGTCTGTGCGGCACGAACTCGATTGAAGTATTGACCGGAATCATGGCAAAGGCAGCGCCCCAGGTGCATTCTGCAGTAGGTCGGACCGGATAGCCGGTACCGGCCGAAACTGCGAGTTCATGGGCCCCGGGCGCCTCCGGCGAGAGCCGAGGGAGATGCGGGGCGAGAGGATCACGGCCCACGCCGTGAAAGGAGGGCATCATGGCACTGAAAGAACTGGTTCCCTGGCGCTGGGGCGGTCTGCGTCCCTGGGAGGGCGAAGGTCGCCCGTACCGGGATTTCCGGCGTGAGATGGAAAGTCTCCACCGGGAAATGGATCGGCTGTTCGACGATTTCTGGCGGGATGCGGCGCAGCCGTCGCTCACGCCCGAGGTCTGGGCATTCGGAGAGGTGGCGCCGCGCGTGGACGAGACGGAAGACGATCAGGCGTATCACGTCGCCGTCGAGCTGCCCGGTATGGACGAGAAGGACATCGAGGTTACCTTGTCAGATGGCCTGTTGACGATCCGGGGCGAAAAGAAAGATGAAGAAGAGGAGAAGGGCAAGGACTACTACCGCAAGGAGCGCACCTTCGGCGCCTTCCGCCGGACCCTGGCCATCCCCGGCGAAATCGACGAGTCGAAGATCAAGGCGTCGTTCAACAAGGGCGTTCTGACGATCGACCTGCCGAAGTCGGAGGAAGCCCAGAAGAAGGTAAGGCGTATCGACATCAAGGCCGCCTGACCGAGGCATTGCACCGGGCGCCCGTCCGCCTTCCTGTCACGGCTGGGCGTGCGCCCGGGACTCCGTTGGCGGCGGTCCGCCGGGGCCGCCCACGGCATGCTCCCGGCGGTTCATGAATCCAGCCGCGCGCCACGAGGCGGATATTCAGGAGATTCGCGATGAGATACCCACACGGAAACAGGCGGTACCGCGCATTCGGGACGGCAGCCTTCTGGTTGCTTTCTGCCGCGCTTGTCAATGCGGGCGCCGTTACCCTCCATGCCGGCGCGGCGCAGCGGTTGCGGAATTGGCAGTCCGATCCCCCGGCGGCCGTGACGGTGCCGGCAACCACTACCCTGGTGTTTGCGCCCGACGAGACGAGTGCGGTGGAGATTCCCCCGGCATCGGCGACGCGTTCGCCCGGTCGAGACGTCTACCGGGCGCACCGGCTCTTGAGCGGCAATGCGCCGGGGATAAGCAACGCAGAAGGTGTGATCGTGCGCTCGCAGCAGCAGTTGGAGGAGTTGCTGCGGCAGATTTACTCGAGTGGACTGCCGCCGAGCACGCCGGCGATCGATTTTTCGCAGCAGGTCCTGGTGTATTACGTACTGGGTACGGGAATGCGCGGCGACGATACTATCCACATCCGTAACGGATCTCTGGTGGATGGGGTCCTGCACGTGGAGGTCGAGATTGGACGCAGGCCGCAATATTGCCTGGGGAAGGGTGCGCTTACTGCCCCCTTCGCGCTTGCAGCCCTGCCGTTCCCCGCGTCGGAGATACGAAGGGCGGTCTACCGGGTCGTCTACAAGACCTATCCATGCCGGGGTCCGGGAGCGGGGTAACAGTCATTCCCCGTTCCGGCGGAGGCCGCGCGCTGCGGTACCTTGCTCAACCTGCGTTTTCGTGACGCTTCACATCGCCGCGCACGCGGCGGAGGTGGTCTTCGAGGCGGCGGCGCAGGGCGTCGAAGGTATCGCGGACCGCGACGTACGGATCCTCGTGGGATGTGCCCGCAGGCGGGGAACGGCCCGCGTCGAGTTCCGCGCCCGGTAGTACGAGGCGCGCATGCACACGGTAGATATTGCCCTGCTGCCGGCGTTGGCTCTCGTGCTCGATCGTGACCTGGCAGCTGATGGAGTCGGGTGCCAGCCGTTCGAGCCTCGTCACGCGCTCGGTGATGGCATCGCGCAGCGCCGGCGATGCCGGCATCCCGTGAAATGTGATGTCGAGGGGCATGTTCATAGGCTCTCCGGGTAAAAAAGTGGGACGCTCGCCGTAGAGACTGCCGGCGAAAGCGCTGCGAATGCACTGGAGCCGCAGGCGGACCGCCGCGCAGCCCGCCCTGCGAGGAACGGCCGAAACTGACAGGAGGTCGGGCTCCACCCGCCTTCAGTCCAGTACGAACGTAATCTTCAGGTTGACGCGATACGACACGATCATGTCCTTGTCGACCTCGACTTTCTGTTCCTGGACCCAGGCGCCGCGGACATTGTGAACCGTCTTCGCCGCGGTCTTGATGCCTTTGGCGATTGCGTCCTCGAAGCTCTGGTCCGATTCGGCGCAGAGTTCAATGATCTTGGCCACGCTCATGGTTGCTTCCCCCGTACGTTGCTTGCCCGTTACTCGTCTTTTCGAGAACCCGCGATCATGATCCGACGGGAGCCGGGTATTTCGCCATGACGCAGGTCAAGTTCGGCGGTCCGGGGACGGGTGCCCTTGGGTCGCCCGGCGTCGAAGCAATCGATGGCGGGAACAACCGGGCGATGATTCCGATTGGCATGCCGGACGGGGTGGGGCGCGGTGTTCAGATTTCCCGGTGGTTGACGGCTTCGTGCTCGCGTTCGTAGCGGGCCTGGCAGCGGAGGCAACGGCTCGCGGCGGGCTGGGCGTGCAGGCGCTCGACAGCGATCGAGTCGCCGCAATCCATGCATATCCCGTAGCTGCCGTCGTCCATGCGGGCCAGCGCTTCCCGGATGTCGCGCATCTCGTCGGCGTCGCGCTGGATATCGAACAGCCGGGAATCCATGAGCACGTCGGCCGCGGCCTCGTCGGCAAGGTCGCGGACCTGCGCGGACAAGTCCGCGTAATTCTGGTCGGCCTGGGAATCGAGTTCGCGGCGGAATTCCTCTACCAGAACCGACAGGCGCTCCTGCAGTTGCGAACGCAGGGCGTCGATTTCGTCCGGGGTGATGTCCTTTGACATGCGTAACTCCTTCTTCTTGCGTATTGATGCCGTTCCCCGCCCGCGGGCGGCCGCGGGTGTGTAAAACGGCTGATGCACGGCGGCCGCAAGCGGCCGGCATGCGGGCTCAGGCCAGTTTGGCCTGAAGGGTGATTTCGGCGTTCAACAACCGGGAGATGGGGCACCCCGCCTTGGCGGCGGCGGCCGCTTTTTCGAATGCCCCGGCATCGGCTCCCGGTACCGCGGCGGTAACGTCCAGGTGGGCGGCGGTGATGGAAAAGCCGTCGCCGGACTCCTCGAGGCTGACCGTGGCCCGGGTGTCGATGGCTTCGGGCTCGTAACCAGCCTCGCCCAGCATCATCGCCAGGGCCATCGAAAAGCACGCGGCGTGGGCCGCGCCGATGAGTTCCTCGGGGTTCGTGCCCTTGCCACTCTCGAAGCGGGTCGCGAACGAGTAATTCGCCTCGTCCAGCAGCCCGCTGGCTGTCGATATGCTGCCGCGGCCGTCTTTGAGGCTGCCGCGCCATTGCGCGCTCGCGTTGCGTTTCATCGTGTCCTCCTTTCAATTGCTTTCACGTCTTGTGACATTGCGGGGGGACGCAAGTGCCCGCAAGCCGTACGGAACCGTCACGCCGCCGCTCCCTGGTGCCGAGCTTCGGAGAATGTCTCGACGGCCTTGCGGCAGAAGGCGTCCAGGTCGCCGGGATTGCGGCTCGTTACGAGATTGTTGTCGACGTGCACGGTCTCGTCGACCCAGTGGCCGCCCGCATTGCGGATGTCGGTCTGCAGGCTGGGCCAGGACGTGAGCGTGCGGTTGCGCACGGCGTCGGCCTCGACCAGTGTCCATGGGCCATGGCAGATTGCAGCGATCGGCTTGTCGGCCGCCACGAACTCCTTTACGAAGGCCACGGCTGCGTCGTTCACGCGCAGGGCGTCCGGGTTGGCAACGCCGCCCGGAAGCACGAGGGCATCGTAATCGCCGGCCTCGGCGTCGTCTACGACGCGGTCCACGTGGAAGATGTCGGCCTTGTCCAGGTGATGGAGACCCTGGACGGTCCCGCTCTCCAGCGAAACCAGTTCGGTTTCGGCGCCGGCCTGGCGCAGCTCGCGCCACGGTTGGGTGAATTCCATCTGTTCGAATCCGTCGGTGACCAGGAATGCTATGCGTTTCGTTTCCAGAGGTTTGCTCATGAATATGCCTCCATGCAGGGATGAATGGAAAATGAATGACTGTCGCGGCCGCCGGCGGGGCAGGGCCGCGTGCGTTCGATAGGTAAACGGCGGCTACGCGGCCGCGGACGCTGCCCGGCGGGGAGCGTCCAGAACCTGTCGCAGGAATACGTCGGCGAAGGCCTGCATCGGTTCCAGCGAGCGCGTCACCTTGGAGCGCAGGGTGGCCCCCTGCCAGCCCGAGAGCAGGCACTCGGCGAGTTGCCGGAAATCGCTCTCGGGCGGGATGTCTCCGGCGGCGCCCGCGGCCTCGAGGCAGCGCGTGAAACGCTCGCGCCAGTCCTCGAACACCGCGTCGAGGCGGGTACGGAAGACTTCGTCGAGGGCCGCCAGCTCCTGGCTCAGGTTGCCGATCGGGCATCCCCGGCCGTAGTCATGGGCGGCCATGTCCTCGAGGCCCGCTTCGAAGTAGTTGCGGATGCGCTGCAGCGGCGGGACGGCCTCGTCGCCGAGCAAGGTCTCCAGGCGACGGCGGTGGTCCGCTTCATAGGCTTCTATGACGGCGAGCCCGAAATCGGCCTTGCTGGCGAAGTAGTAATAGAAGGATCCCTTGGGAACGCCGGCTTCGGCGAGCACCCTCCCGATTCCGGTGTGGTTGAAGCCTTGGCGGGCCATGATTGCACTGCCCACCCGGATCAGTCGCCGACGTGTGTCCGCTCCAGACATATTTCTATATTAGACCAGTCGTCTATTTATTGCAAACGGTGCTGCCCGCGTGGATGGTTCGGCGCAAGACTTGCGCCCCCAGGCGCAAATCGGCGATAATTCGCGGCTTGATTTTGTCCTCCTTGCCTTACCGAGACGTCACGGAAGGCTGGAACCCGAAAGGAGTAACCATGCGTCACTATGAAGTCGTGTTCCTGGTCCATCCGGACCAGAGCGAGCAGGTGCCGGGCACCATGGGCCGCTACAAGGGCCTGATCGAGGGCGCGGGCGGCACCGTCCACCGCCTCGAGGACTGGGGCCGCCGCCAGCTCGCCTATCCCATCCAGAAACTGCACAAGGCCCACTACGTGCTCATGAACGTGGAGTGCGACCAGGCCGCCCTGACCGAACTGGTCGATGCGTTCAAGTTCAACGATGCCGTGCTGCGGCATTTGATCATCAAGCGCGACCGGGCCCATACCGAGGATTCGCCGCTGGTGAAGGAGCGCGAGCGCGAGGACGCCGAAAAGCAGGCCCGTGCCGACGCCGAGCAGCGCGCCGTCGAGGCCCGCGCCGAGCGCGAGGCCGCCGACTCCGACGAGAAGGACGAGGAAGACTACGACGCGCCGGACGAGGACGACGAGGACGATGAGGACTACGAGTCCGGCGACGATTACGATTCCGACGAAGACAGGGGGTCCTGAGCCATGGCACATTTCAGAAAGGGCAGGAAGTTCTGCCGCTTTACGGCCGAGGGAGTCGAGGAGATCGACTACAAGGATCTCGCCACGCTGCGCCAGTACGTGACCGAGACCGGCAAGATCGTACCCAGCCGCATCACGGGCACCCGCTCGTACTACCAGCGGCAGTTGTCGCTCGCCGTGAAGCGGGCGCGTTTCCTGGCCTTGTTGCCCTACACGGATCATCATTAACAGGGATACGGCCCCGAAAGCCGGGGTGGACCGGCTGGTCGGCACCCTGACCCGACACCCTCCGGTCAGCGCCGTGGTGACGCTCGGGCTGGGGCTGCTGCCGGGCATAGGCCTGCTGAGCGGCGGCCTGCTGGCGCTGGTGCTGTTGCTGCGGGGCTACCTGCGGGCGCTGGTGGTGGTGGCCGCAGCCGTCGGCGGACTTGCCCTGGTGGGCTGGGCGACGGGGCAGGGCGCGGGCCGGATCCTGGCCGATCCGTTGGCCGGGCCCCTGCTCGCCGTCTGGTTGCCGACGCTGGTGATGGCCTGGGTGCTGAGGGCCAGCCGGTCGCTGGCCATGGCCTTCGCGGTGGCGGCCCTGGTGGGCTGCGCGGTGGTGGTCGGGCAACTGGTGCTGATCGCGGACCCGTTCGCGGTGTGGCAGTCGATACTGGCGCCGATGCTGGACCAGCTCAAGGCCCTGAACCACCGCAGCGCGGCCGAATGGAAACGGGACATCACGGCCATGGCCCACCTGATGCCGGGCATGAGCGCCGCAGGCCTGGTCGTGGGATCCGGCGCGATGCTGCTCCTGGCGCGCTATTTCCAGGCGCGTCAGCTCCGGCCGGGGGCGTTCGGCGAAGAGTTTCGCCGCTTCAACCTGGGCTGGGTGGTGACCGTGATCGCCTCGGTCGTGCTCGTGGTGCGGCTGGTGATCGACGGCCCGCTGTTCGACAACCTGGCGATCGTGATCCTGGCCCTGTTCCTGTTCCAGGGGCTGGCCGTGATACATGCGCTGCGTTTCGCGCGCGGATGGCCGCGCTGGGTGCTGGTGGTGTTCTATATTCTGCTGGCGCTGCTGCCCCTGTGGATGCTGGGGCTGGTATCCGGGGCCGGCTTGGTGGACAATTGGTTTGATTTTCGGCGGCTGCGCTCAAGGCCGCCGAAGCAGCGACGATAAAGGAGTCGAAGACGTGGAAGTGATACTGCTGGACAAGGTCGAGAACCTGGGCACCCTGGGCGACAAGGTCAAGGTGCAGCCCGGCTACGGGCGCAACTTCCTGATCCCCCAGGGCAAGGCCGTGCCGGCC
>JBJKSR010000264.1:0-8419 GCA_046703965.1 Gammaproteobacteria bacterium
GCTGCCTTACGAGGTGACCCACGCGGTTCCCCATCCGGAGAAGGCCGAGCTGAAAGCGAAGACGCGCACCTGCGACACCGACGAGGGACCGCGCCCAGGCTCGACGCCGGAGGTGCTCGCGAAGCTGCGCCCGGCGTTTGCCGCAAAGGGCAGCGTCACTGCCGGCAACAGCTCGCAGATGAGCGACGGCGCCGCGATGTGCCTGGTCGCGAGCGAGCAGGCGGTGAAGGACTACGGTTTGAAGCCGATTGCGCGCCTGGTCAGCTTCCGGGTCGCCGGCGTGCCGCCGGAGATCATGGGCATCGGGCCGAAGGAGGCCGTGCCGATGGCATTGAAGGCAGCCGGGCTCAAGCTCGGCGACATCGACTGGATCGAGCTCAACGAGGCCTTCGCCGCGCAGACCGTGGCCGTCGTACGCGACCTGGGCCTGGATCCGGAGAAGACGAACCCGCTCGGCGGCGCGATCGCCCTCGGTCACCCGCTCGGCTGCACCGGCGCGAAGCTCACGGCGACGGCGCTGCATGCGCTCAAGCGGCGCAACCTCAAACATGCCCTGGTGACGATGTGCATCGGCACCGGCATGGGCGCCGCCGGTATCTTCGAACGCGCCTGAGCGCCGGTTCGGGGAAGGAGTTCTCGCAACGCCGCCACGCGGCAACGAAAGAAGAAAGAAAACTCTCGCAAAGGCGCAATGAAAAGGCTGTTGCAGGAGTGAGACCTGCCCGCGATTGTGGGAGCGCCGGCATCCTGCCGGCTCTGCGCGGCCGGGACGTCCGCTCCTGCAGAAGATGGGGTGGCTGGGTTGAACGAAGGGCTGTAGGAGCGACGGTCCCCGTCGCGATTCGTTGAACTGGATTCCAGATCGCTTCGCGTCCGGAATGACGGATCCCGGCTCCTTTGCATTCTTTGCGGGAGATTGGCATTTCGTCGCGCCGCTACGCGAGGTCCAACCCGCGCGGTACCCCATGTAGAATAAAATCGGCGGAAGGGCAGGGGTTTCCAGTTGGGCAGCACACGCAAGGGCATCATTCTCGCGGGCGGATCGGGCACGCGCCTGTACCCGATCACGCGCGGCGCGAGCAAGCAACTCCTGCCCGTCTACGACAAGCCCCTGGTCTATTACCCGCTGGGCACGCTGATGCAGGCGGGGATCCGCGACATCCTGGTGATTTCCACGCCGGAGGACCTGCCGGCCTTCCGGCGCATGCTCGGCGACGGATCGCAGTGGGGGCTCGCGCTCGACTATGCCGAGCAGCCGAGCCCGGACGGCCTGGCCCAGGCGTTCCTGATCGGCCAGGCGTTCATCGGCGACTCGCCCGTGGCCCTCGTGCTCGGCGACAATCTGTTCTACGGCGAGGGGCTGGTCGAACACCTGCGCGAGGCGACGGGGCAGGAGGGCGGTGCCACCGTATTCTCCTACTGGGTGCGTGACCCGCAGCGCTACGGCGTGATCGAGTTCGACGAGGCGGGCCGCGCCGTTTCCATCGAGGAAAAGCCCACCCGGCCGCGTTCCCATTACGCCGTCACCGGACTGTATTTCTACGACAACGACGTGGTGGACATTGCCCGCCGCGTGAAGCCGTCGGCCCGCGGCGAACTCGAGATCACCGACGTCAACCGGGCCTACCTCGAGCGCGGCGACCTGAACGTGGTGCCGCTCGGGCGCGGCTTCGCCTGGCTGGATACCGGCACCCACGATGCGTTGCTGCAGGCGGCCAACTACATCGAGGCGATCCAGAACCGCCAGGGCCTGCTGGTCGCCTGCCCGGAGGAGATTGCCTTCCGCGAGGGCTTCATCGACCGCGGCCAGCTTTGCGAATTGGCCCGGCCCCTGGCCAAGACGGCCTACGGGGAATACCTTCTGCACCTCGCCGGGGAGGGCGCCTGATGGAGTTCGAGAGCGCCCGGTTGCCGGGCATCGTCCGTATCCGCCCGCGGATCTTCACCGACGCGCGCGGTTTCTTCATGGAGACCTGGCAGCGGAAGAAATTCGAAGCTGCCGGTCTGCGGGCCGAATTCGTGCAGGAGAACCATAGCCGCTCGCGCCGCGGCGTGCTGCGCGGCCTGCATTACCAGAATCCGCAGCCGCAGGGGAAACTGGTGCGCGTGGTCAACGGCGCGGTTTTCGATGTCGCAGTGGACTTGCGGGAGGGCTCCGAAACGTTCGGGCAGTGGGACGGCTTCCGGCTCGATGCCGATACCTGCGAAATGCTCTGGGTCCCGGCGGGTTTCGCCCACGGTTTCCTCACGCTTTCGCAACACGCGGACGTCATCTACAAGGTCGATGCCTTCTGGTCGCCGGAAACGGAGCGAACGTTGGCCTGGAACGATCCGGCGCTCGGCATCGGCTGGCCGCTGCCCGCGGCGGATATCATCCTCAACGACAAGGACCGCGCGGGCCTCTCCTTCGACGCCTGTCCCAAGTTTCCGTGAAAGTCCTCGTCACCGGCGGCAAGGGCCAACTCGCGCGCTGCCTCATGGAGACGGCGCCGGAGGAGCTGCAGGTGATCGTGCCGGGCGAAGACGATTTCGACCTCAGGTCGCAGGATGCCATGGAGGCGGTGATCGAGGCGACCTGGCCGGAGTGCATAATCAACACGGCGGCCTATACGGCGGTGGACCAGGCCGAGAAGGAGCCCGAACTTGCCTACGCGGTAAATGCGGAAGGCGCGGCCCGCCTCGCACAGATGTGTGCGGCGCGCGAGATACGCCTGGTCCACGTCTCGACCGACTATGTCTTCGATGGCAACGGAAGCCGGGCCTGGCTGCCCACCGCCGAAATGAAACCGCTGGGCGTCTACGGGGGGAGCAAGGCGCGGGGCGAACTCGGCATACGGGGCCAGTTGCCGACCGCGACCATCGTGCGCACGGCGTGGCTGTACTCGCGCCACGCCAGCAACTTCGTGACGACGATGCTGCGCCTGCTGGACGAGCGCCGGGAACTGGCCGTGGTCGACGATCAGATCGGCGGGCCCACGTGGGCGGTGAACCTGGCCCGCGTGCTCTGGCGATTCGCGCAACAGCCGGCGCCCGGCATCTTTCACTACACGGATGCGGGCGTGGCGAGCTGGTACGATTTCGCCGTGGCGATTGCCGAGGAAGCGAGGGCGCTGGACTTGCTGGTGGATCCGGCCCGCGTCGTGCCCACCGATACCGCTGCCTTCCAGCGCGAAGCGGAGCGCCCCGCGTTCAGCGTGCTGAACTGCCGCTCCACGCACAAGCACACCGGCATCGCGCCCGAGCACTGGCGGGTCGCGCTGCGCCGGATGCTGAAGCAATTGGCGGAGGCGGGCGAATGAACCTGCTGGTCACCGGCGGCGCGGGCTTCATCGGTGCCAACTTCGTGCACTACTGGCTGCGCGCGCACCCGGACGACCGTCTCGTCGTGCTGGATGCGCTGACCTACGCCGGCCATCTGGACAACCTGGCGCCATGGCGCGACAACCCGAATCTCCGATTCGTGGAAGGCGACATAGCAGACGAGGCGCAGGTGCTGGCGCTGCTGCGCGAGGAAGAAATCACCACGCTGGTGCACTTCGCCGCCGAGTCGCACGTGGACCGCTCGATCGACGGGCCCGAGGCGTTCGTGCAGACCAACGTCGTGGGGACCCACGTGCTGCTGATGGCGGCGCGCGCGGCATGGCTGGAAGGCAGGGACCGGCCGCACCGCTTCCACCACGTCTCCACCGACGAGGTGTATGGCACGCTCGGCCCGGACGACCCCGCGTTCACGGAAACGACGCCCTACGCGCCCAACTCGCCCTATGCCGCGAGCAAGGCCGCCTCGGATCACCTCGTTCGCGCTTACGGCGAAACCTACGGACTGCAGGCGACGATCAGCAACTGCTCCAACAACTACGGTCCCTGGCAGTTGCCGGAAAAACTCATCCCGCTCGCGATCCGCCGGTTGCTCGCCGGCCAGACCGTGCCGGTCTACGGCGACGGCGGCAACGTGCGCGACTGGCTTCACGTCGAGGACCACTGCCGCGGCATCGAGGCGGTGTTGGAGCGGGGCAAACCGGGGCGCACCTACAACCTGGGCGGGCGCAACGAGCGGACGAACCTCGAGGTCGTGCGCCTGCTGTGTGCGCTCTTCGACGAGCGCTTCCCCGGCCGGGTCGCGGGCGGCCATGAAACCCTGATCGAGTTCGTCACCGACCGGCCCGGGCACGACCGCCGCTACGCCATCGATCCTACCCGCACGGAAACCGAACTGGGCTTCCGCATCGAGCGCCGCTTCGAGGACGGTCTCGCTCGAACGCTGGACTGGTACGTCGACAACCAGGACTGGATCGAACGCCACGCCCAGCCGTTACCCGCCTGGCTGGAAAATTCCTGACGCCTCACCTATAAGCTTCTCGCCAACCCGCACAGACGCAAAGACATTCGTCATTCCGGACTTGATCCGGAATCCAGTTCACTGACTGGCGGGCACAGCCCGCACCGACCCTGGCGCACGCAGGGCAAACGGCCCAATTTCTGACGCCTCGTTTATCGATCTCCCGCAACGGCGCGTAACCGTCAACAAAGCCTCCGTGCTGCTACCGGGGCCGGGTGCTCCCCCCGCCGCGGCGCTGCGCACCACGCGGGCCGGAGTTCTTGCGGCGCGGTGCGTTGCCGGGGCGCTTGCCGGCAGGGCGGCGGTTTCCGTCGGCGTGGCCGCGGGCGGGCCTGGCATGAGCGCGCGGCTGGTCTTTCGGTTTGGCGGCGCGCTGGCCGCGCTGTTTGAAGATGGGCTCGGGCTTGCGCGACAGGTCGGGCTCGAAGCCGTCGACCACCTGATGCGGCAGCTCGCGCCCCAGCAACTTTTCGATGTCGCGCATCAGGCCGCGTTCGTCGACGCAAACCAGGGATACGGCCTGGCCTTCGCGCCCGGCGCGCCCGGTACGGCCGATGCGGTGTACGTAGTCTTCCGGCACGTTGGGGATTTCGTAGTTCACGACGTGCGGAAGCTGGTCGATGTCCAGGCCGCGGGCCGCGATGTCGGTGGCGACCAGCACGCGAAGCCTGCCGTGCTTGAAGGCCTCCAGCGCCTTGGTGCGGGCGTTTTGGCTCTTGTTGCCGTGGATGGCGCCGGCCCGCAGGCCGTCGGCTTCCAGGTGCCTGGCCAGGCGGTCGGCCCCGCGCTTGGTGCGGGTAAACACGAGCACCTGCTGCCAGTTGCCGCTGCCGATCAGCCAGGACAGCAACGGCGCCTTGTGTTCCTTGTTTACCGGGTGAATCAACTGGCTGACGGTATCGGCCGTGCTGTTGCGCGGCGCAACGTCGACTTCCACCGCGTCGTTCACCACGCCCCGGGCCAGCTTGCGGATGTCGTCCGAGAACGTTGCGGAGAAGAGCAGGTTCTGGCGCCGGGCCGGCAGGTGCTTGAGCAACCGGCGGATGTCGCGGATGAACCCCATGTCGAGCATGCGGTCGGCTTCGTCCAGCACCAGTATCTCGATGCCGGACAGATCCGCCGTGCCCTGCGCCACATGGTCAAGCAGGCGCCCGGGCGTGGCGACGATGATATCCGGGCCGCGGCGCAGCCCGGCGATCTGCGGATTGATGTTCACGCCGCCAAAGATGGTCAGGCAGCGCAGGCGCGCCCGGCTGCCGTAGATGCGCACGCTCTCCGCGACCTGGGCGGCGAGTTCGCGAGTCGGCACGACGACGAGTGCACGCGGCTTGCCGTTGCCGGCGCCGTTGTCGAGCCGCTGCAGCAGGGGCAGGGTGAATCCGGCCGTCTTGCCGGTCCCTGTCTGGGCGGCCCCCATGACGTCCCGGCCTGCGAGTACGGCCGGAATCGCGGCCGCCTGGATGGGGGTGGGTTGGCTGTAGCCGGCATCCGACACGGCACGCAACAGCCCGGCCGACAGGCCGAGTTCTTCGAATTTCACTTTTCAGTACTCCTGACTGCCTGCGCGATTCGAACCGCGCCGGTCCAGGCGAGCCGCAAAGGGTTCACAGGATTTTCGAGTCAGGCTTCGGGAAACAAGGCAGGACCACGAAAGGTGCGCAGACCGGGGTGCGCGGGGCGCAGTATACGCATGTTTCATGGGAAAAGGGGGATTTCCGGGAAAATAGTTGTTATCCGGCGACCGCAAGGGGACCGTCGCGGTCTCTGCCCGGCATCGAAGCCGTAGTCCGTACGCTGATACTCCTCGGCACCACGATTCGTCATTGCGGCGGAGGCCGGAATCCAGTTCAATCAATGGCCGGCACGGTCCGCACCGAGCCTGGAGCACGTAGGGCAAAAGACAAAACCAGACTTGGTGGTCCGTTATTGGCGGCTATCGGTGGTTTCCTGATGCCCCTCCTGTCTAATCCCATCCATGCCGTTTCGGATCCGTTTGTTTGCGGAATTCGTCTGAAAGTTCGATGAGCAAAGAATCGTCCACCAAACCTTTCGCTCGAATAGCCATGAGCTGAATCGGCGCGTCCGATCGGCTGTTGCCGTCGAATATGAGGGACATTTCCTTGTTCCGATTCTGGACCAGCCCATAGAGCAGCAGGTAACGGTTATGTACGTGCTCTTCGCGATCCGCTATCACCTCTTCAAATTCTTCCAGGGCAAGGCTGCAAAAGCGCTCTATGGCTCTTTCTTTTATGACCTTGAACTTTTTCCAGTCGCTCTCTTTCATGGTGCCCATATGTACTTGACGATTAGATCAAGAGTACCGTATTGGGGGATTCCGTCTTTACTGTCCTCGGCCTTACAGGAAAAACGCAAGACCTGATGCCGACAGCACGCCTAGATCGGCCTATCGTCCGCCTGCCTTGCGGCGGTGCGGCAGGTTGTCAGGGCGGGACGCATGGCTTCTACCGCAAGCGCCACCGCTTCGTCGTCCGGGACCGGCGAGGACGGCGGGCCCAGCAGCGCTGGCCAGTGCCGCTGTGCTGCCGCGAGGAACGGGTCGTTGGGGATCGGGTGCCAGAGCCAATAGGCCTCCGGCTGGGCGGCGGTGAAGCCGCCCACGCGTTCGGCGAGCCTCTGGGTGAGGTCGGTGGCCGCATCCTGCGCGGGCAGCAGCGTGTCGTACTCGAGGGGATCGAGTATGTTGGTCGAAAAGCCATCTGCATCCCGGCGCGAGGCAAAACCCGGAAGGACCGGGGTTCCGGATTTCGCGTATCGAGCCGGTCCCGGCGGACTGACGAACTCGGCGTCATGGATCCTGACCCGGATTCCTTTGTACTTTACACTCGGGTATACGTCCACGACCATGATGACGACGCCGCCTCTCTGGAGGATTCCGGATATCCCGGCCCCGGTGTTTCGTCGTGAGAACGGGATCGGCGTGCCATGGGTGGCGCTCCGTCCGTCCAGAATCCATTGTTCGGTCGGCGTCGGCTTCTCTCCGATCGAGTAGACGAAGCCGATGTCGAATCCACGGTCCTTGAGTTTGGCCGCGAACAGTTCGAGGCTTCCCAGATGCGGGACCGCAAGAATGCAGCCGTTGCGCGACCCCGAAAGGGCCAGGGCGAGGCGGGCGAGCGCGTCGCCTGGAATCTCGGCTTTGATGGCGAGCGCCCTGCGCCGGTCGTGCCGCAGATTCCCGAGATCGAAAACGACCGTGACCCACGTCGCGAGACCTTCGATTACCTCGTCGCGGGTTGCGGGTTTGTGGCGGATGATGCTTTGGCGGAGAAACATGTTGTTGCCCATCGAGCTCGGTCGGCTCGCGATGACTTCGGCGATTCTTCGAGCAATGTGCGGCTGGTCCGCGACGGGAACGATCGGCACCAGGGAGTCGACAAGGCCGACGACTGCGGTTTCTATATCCCCATGTCGACGGGAAAAGGGGACTTTCGTCATACCCCGCGGCCCGGAGCCGAGAGCTGGCCACGAAGGGTTGCCTGTAAGCGCTCCCGGCAACCCGGGCGACAGTTGTGAGCCTGGGTCATGGCGGTTCTCTGTTGGGGGGCTTTCGATCCGAGTCCGGGTGCCGCGGCGAAGCATAGCACGCAACCCTTGCCTTTCGCTTCCGGGTTTGAGTGCCAGAGTCTAAATAGCTAAAGGGCTTGAAGTGAATCGGCTCCGATCCACGCTACTTTTTCTTGCGGTATGCCGCGCGGCCGCCGCCCCAGTTGCCGACGTCGGCGAGGATGGCGATTATGAAAAGCACCAGCCAGAGGCCGGAGAGGGCGTGGTTGTTGTTCAGCATGGCCGCCAGGTAGGCAAGGGTCGTGTAGGGCATGAAGATGAAGCCCAGGATCGGCCAGATCCGGGTCTCGTATGCATGTCCGATCCAGCCGGTCAGCAGCCAGATGAAGAATATCAGGACACGGGGAACGGCCAGGCCGATAATCGCAAGCAGGCATCCCATGGTGATCCTCCCAAACCGGCGGACAAGGCCGGTCTTCACCATTATGGCGTATCGCTAGGGTTCAGTGAAAATTTCTTCCTTTTCGTTGCGGCGTCGTGTCGTTGCGAGAGGCC
>JBJKSR010000265.1:0-9243 GCA_046703965.1 Gammaproteobacteria bacterium
CCCCATACCGCCCACGCCACTTCCGCGGCGATGATGCCGGCGACGACGAGCCCGAGCGGGGCATAACGCGTGACACCTTCGCGCAGGGTGGAGAGATTGATGTCGAGCATCATCACCACGAAGAGGAACAGCACCATGACCGCCCCCACGTAGACGAGGACCAGGATGATGCCCAGGAACTCGGCACCCATCTGAACCCACAGGATCGCCGAATTGACAAAGGCGAGCACCAGGAACAGGACCGCGTGAACCGGGTTCTTCACGGTGATCACCCTCAGGGCGGCCAGCACCGCCGCTCCGGCGAACAGGTAGAACAGAGCCTGATATATGATTGCGCCTGCCGACATAACTCCGTTGCCTCAGCGATATCGCGCATCGACCGCGCGATTGGCGGCGATCTGCGATTCGTAAATGTCGCCCACAGCGAGCAACTTGTCCTTGCTCATGATCTGTTGGCCCCGCTCTTCGAAATGGAAATCCGTGATGCTGGTTTCCACGATCGAGTCGACCGGGCAGGCCTCCTCGCAGAAACCGCAGTAGATGCACTTGAACAGGTCGATGTCGTAACGCGTCGTGCGGCGCGTCCCGTCTTCGCGGCGCTGCGAATCGATGGTAATCGCAAGCGCGGGACACACCGCTTCGCAGAGTTTGCAGGCTATGCAGCGCTCCTCGCCGTTCGCATAGCGGCGCAACGCATGCAGCCCGCGATAGCGCGGCGACTTGGGCGTATGCTCCTCGGGGAACTGTACCGTCACCTTGCGCATGAGGAAGTACCGCCACGTGACCGACAGCCCCTTGAGCAGGTCGACGAGCAGAAAACTCTGGAACCAGTCCTTTATGCGCTGCATAATCAAATCACGTCCCTCAGAGAACTCTTCAGGCAAACCACGGATGAACGTGCCCGATGATCAGGGCACCTTCGACGAATATCCACACCAGCGTCACCGGAATGAAAATCTTCCAGCCGAGACGCATGATCTGGTCGTAGCGGTAGCGCGGGAAAGTACCGCGGAACCACAGGTAAAGGAACAGGAAAAAAGCCATCTTCAGGAACATCCAGAACGCGCTCGGATGTCCGATCCAGGGCAAGCCCTCGAACGGCGATAGCCAGCCGCCGAGGAACAGCAGGGAGGCCACCGCGGAAATCAGGATCATGTTGGCGTATTCCGCCAGGAAGAATACCGCGAAGGCGGTCCCCGAGTATTCGACGTGGAAACCCGCGACAATTTCGGATTCCCCTTCGGCCACGTCGAACGGCAGGCGGTTGGTTTCCGCCACCCCGGACACGAAATAGACGACGAACAACGGCAGCAGGGGAATGAAATACCAGTGCCAGATGCCGCCCGCCTGACGCTCCACGATCTCGGTCAGGTTCAGCGTCTGCGCCGCCATCAGCACGCCCACGATGGCGAAACCCATTGCGATCTCGTAGGCAACCATCTGCGCCGCGGAACGCATCGCGCCGAGGAAGGCGTACTTGGAATTGGAGGCCCATCCCGAGATGATCACGCCATAGACGCCGATCGAGGTCACCGCCAGGATCAGCAGCAACCCGGCGTTGACATTGGCCGTCACCACCCCGGGGTAGAAAGGGATGACCACCCAGGCCGCGATTGCCGGCATGATCGAGAGTACCGGCGCGATGAAGAACAGATACCGGTTGGCATTGGCGGGCAACACCACTTCCTTCATGACCAGCTTGATCACGTCGGCAAACGGCTGGAGCAGACCGCGAAGCCCGACGCGGTTGGGGCCGATCCGCGTCTGCATGTAGCCGATCACTTTGCGCTCGAAATAGGTCAGGTACGCCACCGAGAGAATCAGCGGAATGGCAATGGCGATCAATGCGCCGATCACGGTCAGCAGGTAGCGGGCCCACTCGGGAAACTCGTGCCAGAGCTCGATGAAGAATTGTGCGAAGTGATGCATGTAACGCTTTCTCCCTGCGCTCGATCAGGCTTCGGCGGCCCGGGGAATGGCTTCCAGTGAAGCCGTCGTCCACAAGGCGACGGTGTTCAGCGGCACCCAGACCGTCCCCGGCACCACGCCCGGGTCGAGACCAAGCACGGCTTCGAAGGTGCCTTCCTCGGCCAGGACCCGTACCGGTGAACCGTCCGCCAATCCCTGCCCTTCGGCGTCCTCCGGATTCAGCCAGGTACGCGCCGCATCCTGCGCATCCGGGGTTTCCTGCAGCGGGCCCGAACGGCGAACCAGCGGATCGGCGGCGTACGCGCCGACCTCGGCTACCGCGCGCAGGCCCGCGGGACTGCCAGGCGAAGGCGCCGGCTTCCAGTGCCCGTTGTACGGGGCTATGGCCTCGTTGGCGTTGACCTCGCCTACCGAGTCGATCAGTTGCGCATGCGCCTCCGCGAACGTAGCGAAATCGAAGCCCTGCCCGGCGGCGACTTCACCGCCCAGGGCCCTGAGTATCTTCCAACCCGGACGCGCATCGCCCGGCAACACGCCCACCGCATCGAAACGCTGCAACGTGCCGGCGCCGTTGACAAAAGAGCCGGGCGTTTCCCCGAAAGCACCCAGCGGCAACACGCAATCCGCGTACTCGCGCATCTCCGGCGAGAGGAAGCTGGTCATCGCAACGACCGACGCCTGCTTCAGGGCCGCCCTGGCCGCCGTGCCGTTCCAGCAGTCGATTTCCGGCTCCACCCCGAGCAGGAGATATCCCGGCAGCGGATCTTCGAACAGGGTCCTCGCATTGCGTCCGGGTTCCAACGGCACGCCACCCGGCCCGCGATGCGGCACCGCGCCCGCGAGATAGGCGCCCGCCTGGTTTGCGCCCTCGGTCACGTAGCCGATGCGCCCTTCCACGCACTCGGCGACGAATGCGGCGAGCCTGCGAAGGTCCGCGAACGCCGGATGCTGGATCGCGAGCTGGCCGATCAGCAGGCGCGGCTGGCCCTCGGCGATCAGCCGGTCGGCGATGGCCGTAATGCCCGGGTCCTCGCGGCGCTCGAAGCCGCTTAGGAAATCCGGGGCCTTCGCGCCGCGGCCGGCGGCGACCGCGTGCGCAAGTTGCGCCAGGGCGTCCACCATGTGATCGGGATGTACCACGTGGTCGACGGCTACGTTCATTGCCATGTCGTAGTGCCGCGGATTGATCGTGAGCACGGGGGTTCCCGCCATCGCGGCGCGGCGTACCCGATAGCCCAGGATCGGCGCATCCTTGTTGAGACGCGAGCCGACGAGCAGGATCGCCGATGCCTGTTCGATCTCGTCGATTCCACCGCCTAGAGACGGATATCGCGGATCGCCGGCATCGTCGCGGAAATCACCCTGCCGCAGTCTGCTGTCGATGTGCGCCGAACCCACCGCCCGGGTCAGCTTCTGGGCCAGATACATTTCCTCGCAGGTGGCATTCGGCGAAACGAGCGTACCCAGACCGGCGCCCGCCTCTTCCAGCAGCTTCGCGGCGGCCGGGATCGCCTCGTCCCAGCCCACCTCGACCAGTTTTCCGTCCTTGCGCAGCATGGGCTTGAGCGACCGGTCCCGCGCGCTTAGGCCGCAGTAGCTGAAGCGATCCCGGTCGGAAATCCAGCAATCGTTGATCGCATCGTTCTCGCGCGGCACCACGCGCAGGAAATGGCCCCGCAGCGAGTGCCCGTAGAGGTTCGAGCCGACGCAGTCATGTGCCCCCACCGTCCGGTGCGCAAGCAGCTCCCAGCCGCGTGCACGCATGTTGAACGGCCCGGAGTTGAGCGCCCCGACCGGGCACACGTCGATGATGTTGCCCGACAGTTCGGAATCCAGCGAGCGCTCGATGTAGGTCCCGACCTTCATGTGCTCGCTCCGCCCCGTGGCACCCATTTCCTGGCGTCCCCCGACTTCCTCGAGCACCCGGATGCATCGCGTGCAATGGATGCATCGCGTCATCTCGGGGCGGACCAGCGGACCCAGGCTCTTGTCGGCCACCACCCGCTTGCCTTCGTTGAAGCGGGATACGCCACGGCCGAAGCCCATGGCCATGTCCTGGAGCTCGCACTCCCCACCCTGGTCGCAGATCGGGCAGTCGAGCGGATGGTTGATGAGCAGGAATTCCATGGTCGCGCGCTGCGCGTCGAGCGCGCGTTCGGAACGCGTGTGCACCGTCATCCCGTCGCTGACGGGCGTGGCGCAGGCCGGGGCCGGCTTCGGCGCACCCTCCACGTCGACCAGGCACATCCGGCAATTGGCCACTACCTTGAGGCGGTGGTGGTAGCAGAAACGCGGAATGTAGATTCCGGCCTCGTCCGCCACCTTGATCAGCATGGCCCCTTTCGGCGCCTCCAGTGTGCGGCCGTCGATCGTCAGCTTGACGCGATCCTCGCTCATTCCTTACCTCGATTGCCTCAGGCTGCCTCGGTGCGGCGCGTTGCGCCGGGTCCCACCAGGCAGCAGCCTTCACGGATGTGATATTCGAATTCGTCGCGGAAATGCTTGATGAAGCTCCACACCGGCATCGCCGCCGCATCGCCCAGCGCACAGATGGTGTGGCCCTCGATATGGTGCGCGATGTCGACCAGGCCGTCCAGATCTTCCTGCTGGCCCTCGCCGCGCTCGATGCGGCCGATCGCCCGGTACAGCCAGCCGGTGCCCTCGCGGCACGGCGTGCACTGGCCGCAGGACTCGGCATAGTAGAAGCGCGCGATGCGCTCCAGCACGCGCACCATGCAGGTGTCCTCGTCCATCACGATGACCGCCCCCGAGCCCAGCATGGAGCCCGCCTCCTGGATGCTCGTGTAGTCCATGTCGCACTGCATCATCGTCTCGCCCGGCACTACGGGCACCGAGGAGCCGCCCGGGATGACGGCCTTCATCTTCTTGCCGCCGCGCATGCCGCCCGCCAGTTCCAGCAGGTCCTTGAAGGGGATGCCCAGGGGGACCTCGAAATTGCCCGGCTTGGCGACATGCCCGGACACGGAGAAGATCTTGGTGCCGCCGTTCTTCTCGTCCTTGCCGATCTTCGCGAACCACTCCGCGCCGTTGCGCATGATGGTCGGCACCGAGGCCAGCGTCTCGGTGTTGTTGACCGTGGTCGGCCGGCCCCATACGCCCCATTGCGCCGGGAACGGCGGCTTGAAGCGCGGCATGCCCTTGCGCCCTTCGAGCGATTCCAGCAGGCCGGTTTCCTCGCCGCAGATATAGGCGCCGGCGCCAAGCACGTTGTGGATGTCGAAATTGACGCCGCTGCCCTTGATGTCGCGGCCCAGCCAGCCCTTTTCGTAGGCCTCCTTCAGCGCCGCCTCGCAGCGCCGGTAGGGCTCGTCCATGAACTCGCCGCGCAGGTAGTTGTATCCCACCTCGGAACTCATGGCGTAGCCGGCGATGGCCATGCCTTCGATCAGGGCATGCGGGTTGAAGCGCAGGATGTCGCGGTCCTTGCACGTCCCCGGTTCGCTTTCGTCGGAATTGCATACCACGTACTTGTCGCGCGACGGCGGCGTCTTGGGCATGAAGCTCCACTTGACGCCGGTCGGGAAGCCAGCGCCGCCGCGGCCGCGCAGGCCGGATTTCTTGACCTGTTCGGCCACGTCGGCGGGATCGGGACGTTCCTTCAGGATCCGCTCCCACGCCTGATAGCCGCCGATCTTCAGGTAATTCTCGAGCGCCCAGGGCTCCTCGAACCCGAGCGTCGCGAAACAGACCTGGTTCTGCTCCATGCCCACTACTCCAATGCGTCCAGTATCTCGTCCACCCGTTCGGGCGTGAGGTTGGTGTAATACACGTGGTCCACCATCATCATCGGCGCCGCGCTGCACGCCGCCAGGCATTCTTCCTCGCGCTTGAGCAGAATGCGCCCGTCAGGGGTGGTTTCGCCCGCCTTGATACCCAACTTGCGCTCGGCATGCGCGAGTATCTCCTCGCCGCCGCAGAGCATGCAGGAGATGTTGGTGCAGATCGAGACGCTGTGGCGTCCGACCTTGCCGGTTTCCAGCATCGAGTAAAACGTGGCGACCTCGTAAACCGCGATCGGCTCCATGCCGAGGTAGGCCGCGACGGCGTCCATCAGCTCGACGGTGAGATAACCCCGGTTCCCGTGCTGCACGACGCGCAACGCGGCAATCACGGCCGCCCGCTGCTTGCCCTCCGGGAACTTGGCGACCCAGTTGTCAATTTCCTCGCACGCATGCGTGCCCAGCACACCCGCGGCCTGCTCACGATCCATCAACGGTCCACCTCGCCAAATACGATGTCCTGGGTGCCGATAATCGCCACCAGATCGGCCAGCATGTGGCCGCGCGTCATTTCGTCCAGTGCCGACATGTGTACGAATCCGGGAGCGCGCAGCTTCAGCCGGAACGGCTTGTTGGAACCGTCGGAGACGATGTACGCGCCGAATTCGCCCTTGGGCGCCTCCACGGCACCGTAGGCCTCGCCGGCGGGCACGCTATAGCCTTCGGTCACCAGCTTGAAGTGGTGAATCAGCGACTCCATGTCGCGCTTCATGATCTCGCGCTTCGGCGCGTCGATCTTGCCGTCGGCCAGCATCGTGGGGCCCGGGTTCTCGCGCAACCAGTCGATGCACTGCCTTACGATTCGGCAGGACTGGCGCAGCTCCTCGACCCGGACCAGGTAGCGGTCGTAGCAGTCGCCGTTGACGCCCACCGGGATCATGAAGTCCAGTTCGTCGTACACCTCGTAGGGCTGCTTGCGGCGCAGGTCCCATTCGATCCCCGAGCCCCGCAGCATGGGACCGGTGAACCCGAGAGCGAGCGCGCGCTCCGGCTCGACCACGGCGATGCCGACGGTGCGCTGCTTCCAGATCCGGTTCTCGGTGAGAAGGCTCTCGTAATCGTCCACCAGCGCCGGGAAACGATCCGTGAAGTTCTCGATGAAATCGAGCAACGAGCCCTCGCGCCACTCGTTCCGGCGCTTGGTCTCGCGCTCGTTATGCCACTTGGAGGCGAGGTACTTGGGCATGGTATCGGGCAGGTCGCGATACACGCCGCCGGGGCGGTAATACGTGGCATGCATACGCGCGCCGGAGACCGCCTCGTAGCAATCCATCAGATCCTCGCGCTCGCGCAGACAATACAGGAACAGCGTCATCGCGCCGATGTCCATCGCGTGCGCGCCAAGCCAAAGCAGATGGTTGAGGATGCGGGTAATCTCGTCGAACATCACCCGGATGTACTGTGCCCTGCGCGGCGCCTCGATACCCAGCAGTTTCTCGATGGCGAGCACGTACGCGTGCTCGTTGCACATCATCGAGACGTAGTCCAGCCGGTCCATGTAGCCGATCGAATGGTTGTACGGCTTGTTCTCCGCCAGCTTCTCGGTAGCACGATGCAGCAGCCCGATGTGCGGGTCGACCTTGTAGATCACCTCGCCTTCCATCTCCAGAACCAGGCGCAGCACCCCGTGGGCCGCCGGGTGCTGCGGGCCGAAGTTCATCGTGAAGGACTGAAACTCACTCATCGCCGGCCCTCGCCCCCGTAGCTACGTCGGAATAGCGCCCGTCGTTGCGGATGATGCGCGGCACCAGCACGCGCGGCGTAATATTGACGGGCTCGTAGACCACGCGCCTTTCCACGGGGTCGTAACGCATCTCCACGTGACCGGAAAGGGGGAAATCCTTGCGGAAAGGATGGCCCACGAAGCCGTAGTCGGTCAGGATACGCCGCAGATCGGGATGCCCGTCGAACAGGATCCCGTATAGATCGAAGGCTTCGCGCTCGAACCAGTTGGCGGCCGGCCAGATCGAGGCCAGGGACGGGACCACGGGGTAATCATCGTCCGGGCAGTAGGTCTTGAGCCGCATGCGGCGATTGTGCTCGACCGAAAGCAGATGCGTGGTCACCGCGTAGCGGCGCGGTTCGCCCAGCTGGCGCTGCGGCAGGCGCCGGTTTACGCCCCGCGAGAAGCCGGTGGCCGTCGCGCCCTCGCCGTTCCACTCGTCCGTGCCATAGGAAAGGTAGTCCACGCCGCACAGGTCGATCAGCTGCTCGAAATGGAACACGGCCTCGTCGCGCAGGGCGGCCGCCACTTCCGGCAGCTCGTCGGCATGGACTTCGTAAGTCAGTTCGCCACAGGTGGAAGGCACCCGTTCCAGCGAAGGGAAACGTTCGTCGATCTGGGTGGAGAGGATTTCCAGCGTTTCACTCATAAGGGACCTCTGATCCATGGCCTTATCGCGCGATCGTGCTGGTGCGGCGAATCTTCTTCTGGAGCTGGATTACACCGTAAAGCAGCTGCTCGGCAGAAGGCGGACAACCCGGCACGTAAACGTCCACGGGCACGATGCGGTCGCAGCCGCGCACCACCGAATAGGAGTAGTGATAATAGCCCCCGCCGTTGGCGCAGGATCCCATCGAAATCACCCATCGCGGCTCGGCCATCTGGTCGTAGACCTTGCGCAGCGCGGGCGCCATCTTGTTCACCAGGGTGCCGGCCACGATCATGACGTCGGACTGGCGCGGGCTGGGACGGAAGATCACGCCGAAGCGATCGAGATCATACCGGGCCGCGCCGGCGTGCATCATCTCCACCGCGCAGCACGCGAGGCCGAACGTCATGGGCCACAACGAGCCCGTCCGCGCCCAGTTCACCACCTTGTCCACGCTCGTGGTCAGCACGCCTTGCGGCAGTGCACCTTCTATTCCCATTCCAGAGCCCCCCGCTTCCATTCGTAGATGAAGCCCACGATCAGGACCGCCAGGAATACCGCCATGGAAAACAGCCCGAAGAGCCCGATGTGCTTGATCGAGACCGCCCACGGGAAAAGAAAGGCGATCTCGAGGTCGAAGATGATGAACAGGATGGCCACCAGGTAGTAGCGCACATCAAAGCGGATGCGGCTGTCCTCGAACGCCTCGAAACCGCATTCGTACGGCGAATACTTCTCGTCGTCGGCACGGTGGGGAGCCACCAGCAGGCCCACCGCGATGAGTACCCCGCCGAGCAGAGCGCCGGCAGCAATGAAAATCAGTACAGAGAGATAGTTTTCAAGCATGGACTCTGCGCCGAATCAATTCCGTCTATTCTACAGCACGCGACATTTCGCCGGTGGCGGCATCCCGCGCCGCGGTGTGCCGAACGCCCGAGCGGCAGGCGTTCACTGAATTGGTGCGGATGGCCGGAGTCGAACCGGCACGGCGTGAGCCACTGCCCCCTCAAGACAGCGTGTCTACCAATTCCACCACATCCGCAAAGGGTCCCCCGATGCGAGGGGAAATGCGCCGTAGCGCATCCTTATATTAACTTAGGCCGCCCGCCGGCAAGATCCGGCTTCAGCGCGATCCCGACCCG
>JBJKSR010000266.1:0-3137 GCA_046703965.1 Gammaproteobacteria bacterium
GCCCCGGCCTCGGCCGCGCGGTCGGCGCCGGCCGGCGACCCGGCGCGGGCCTCGCGCCCGGCCACCTACGCCATCATGAAGGCCGAACTCGTCAAACCCAACGTGCTGAAGCTCGCATACGCCGCGGGGTACGCCCCCTGCTATGGCAGGCTCGGTCGGGTCGAGGTCGAGCAGGATGCAAAGCGGGTCACAGTCACCCTGCACCGCACCTACCCTCAGCCGCGAAACCCAGGGCAGATGTGCCCGCAATACCGCGCGCTCGAATGGACGCGTGTCACGCTCGATTCGCCGCTCGGCACGCGCGCGCTAGTCGACGGCTCGAGCGGAAAATCCGTCCGGGTACACGACTGATCGGACCTCGGCCCGGGCAGGGCGCATCCGAATTCCCGTTCGCGATGCCGGCGCGCACCGCCGCCATGGCTTGACACTCTACAATATAGTGTTATATTACAGTACAACAGTCTAGGAAACCGCAATGCGGCCCTTCACCTCACTTCTACTGGCGATCCCCCTATTGGGTGCCTTCCCGGCCGCGCAGGCCTCCTCCGGGCCGGCGCATCGGGCGCCGCCCGTGATCCCCGACATCTCGGCCTGGGTCCAGGGCCATGGCTGGCCCGGCCCCAAGGCTTGGCGTCATGCCGCCAAGGTGTCCATTGCCACGGAAATCGAACCCGGCCACGACCTGCCGGCCCCGGTCAAAACACTCGTATCCGTCGGCTATACGCAGCGCAACTTCTGGCTGCGTTTCATCGCCGAGGATCCGCACCCCGAAAACATCCGCATCAAGTACCGCACCCACGACAACCTGAATGGCAACGACGATTACGTGGGACTGCTCTTCAGCCCCTTCAACGACCCCCAGTGGGGCTACGAGTTCTTTTGCAACGCCGGCGGGACCGAGATGGATGCCTACCGCCAGCAGGGCAACGAATACACGTCCTTCGATGCCATCTGGAGCTGCCGCGCGCACGTGACGTCCCACGGCTACGTCGTTACGATCAAGCTGCCCTTGAGTTCGATCAAGTTTCCGCATTCGGCACACCCGCAACACTGGCGCATGCTGTTCTTCCGCAACTGGGCCCGCAACGTTCGCCACCAGATTGCCGATATTCATTTTGACTACAACAACAACTGTCTGCTTTGCCAGGCACGCGTATTCCGGACCGCGACCCCGATCCAGTCCCGCGGCAGCCCCTTGCAGATCATCCCGGCCGCCACGGTCCAGCAGACGGACCAGCGGCCCGATCCGGCGTCGGGCCTCCAACACGGCAGCCCGCAGGTCAAGGGCGGACTCGACGCACGCTGGACCATCCGCCCCGACCTGGAATGGTCGGCGACGCTGAACCCCACGTTTTCCGAAGTCGCCCCGGATGTCCTGCAGCCCACCTTCAACCGGCGTTTCGCGATCAACTACCCCGAAAACCGTCCGTTCTTCAAGCAGGGCACCTGGGTGTTCAATACGGTCGCGGACCTGGTCGACACCCGCCAGATCGCCGATCCGCACTGGGCTACCAAGCTGGTGGGGCAGATCGGCGCCCATGCCCTGGGGGTGCTGGTCGCCAATGATTCGCTCACCAACATCCTGCTCCCGGGGCAGCAGTCGTCGCAATTGCAGTCGTTCGACTTCAGCACCCGCGACGCGCTGATGCGCTACCGCTTCGACACGTCGGGCGACAACTCGGTGGGCGTACTGGCCACCGGTCGCAAGGGCGGCGGCTACGACAACGGCGTCCTGGCGTTCGACGGCAACTGGAAGATCGATCCCAGCGATTCGATCAGCGCCCAGGTGGTGCATTCGACGACCGCCAATCCGCAGCAGGTCGCCGGTGCGTTCGGCATCCAGCCCGGAACCGTGACCGGCAACGCCTGGATCGTCAAGGCGGCCCGCACGCGCACAAACTACAACGCCTCGATTTCGATCAGTCATGTCGATCCGGGCTTCCGGGCGGACCTCGGCCTGGTCCCGCAGGTCGGCTATACCGACGTCAGCCCCTACTACGAATACGACTGGTACTCGAACACCGCCTGGTGGAACAACGGCGGCTTCGGAGCCCTTTACGACTGGACGGACGCCAGCGGCGGCGGACCGGTACTCGACCGCAAGATCCGTACCTATGCTTTCGTACACGGGTTGAACCAGACGCATTTCATCTTTTACGCAACGCACGAGGACCAGTACTACTCCGGCAGCACGTTCAGCCTCAACGACTTCGAACTCGATTCCAGCGCCCAGCCCCTGCCGTGGCTCCAGGGCGAGGTCGATATCGTCGGCGGCGACGGCGTGGATTACACCGGCGTGCGCAAGGGCGGCCTGGTCTCGATCGCGCCTTCGTTCTCGCTGACCCCGGGGAGCCACTTCGAGGCCCAATTGGTCGGCAACTTCGAGCGGCTCAACGTGACGGGAGGGCGCCTCTACACCGCCGACCTGTATGACATCCGCCTGGCCTGGCATTTCAATGCCCGCCTGTTCGTGCGCGCCATCGCCCAGGAGCAGAACATCCGGCGCAACGTGGCCCTGTACCCGGCGGGAACCTCGAGCCAGAGCCGTACCGTGGCCTCGCAGTGGCTGGTGGGCTACGTGATCAATCCCTTTACCGCCCTCTATGCCGGCCACTCCAACGGCTATCTCGGAACCGGCGACATGGGATTGCAGACCCAGCAACGTACGCTGTTCATCAAGCTGAGTTACGACTTCCAGATCTAGGCTCCGGGACTCGGGTCGAATACCGGCCGTCGGCGCCGCGAACATCTCCGGCCATGCCTGCCGGCCGCCGCGATATCGATGACCTGAATCCCAAGAGCCCCGCCCCGGACAGCTACCGGAAGGGGCGGGAACCAGCCCGAGAATCAAACCCGCGGCCGCCCGTCGCCGGAAGTTGACCTGCATCAACATCCGCTCAAAGCGCCGGTGCTAGCTTTAACGCGGAACCCAAAAAAAGGCGTTGCATTTTAGTTTTTCCTAATTTAGAATTCGCTTTATCTAAGCCGGCTACCGGCTTGTTGCAGCCGCCATGCGGCAGGAGTGCATCATGAACATTGATCGTTGGGTTTTCCGGGTCGCCGGCATCGTGCGTCGTGAGGGTGAGCGTGACCTTGTTCCAGCGGATGTCAATATCGGGGTGGTGCCAAGCCTCCTC
>JBJKSR010000267.1:0-4577 GCA_046703965.1 Gammaproteobacteria bacterium
TCGAGCAGGTGCGCCGTGGATTGGTGGAACAGGGGCAACCAGTTCTCGATGCCCGGAGGCAGGCGTTTCTGCGAGACCGCCCGGTAGATTTCCGTGTTCATCGGGTCGCCGGAGAACCGCGCCCGCCAGGCCTGGCGGAAATGCTTGATACCCGCGGCGTCGAAGGGAAACTCGTGGGCGGGGAGCAGGGTGAAGCGCTCCAGTCTGTCGCCCGAGAGCTGGGTATGGGGGTCGAATTCGCGCAGCGTATCGATGCGGTCGTCGAACAGGTCGATGCGCAGCGGCGCCTCGACGCCGGCGGGAAAGACGTCGACGAGCCCGCCGCGCACGGCGATCTCGCCGGGCGCGCGCACTTCGGTCACCGCGACGTAGCCGGCCTCCGAGACGGCTCGCTGGAATTGCGCGGTGTCGAGTCGCTGGCCGACGGCGTAGTCGAAGCTCGCGCCGTCCAGCCAGGCGCGCGGCGGCAGGCGCTCGAGCATGGCGTCGGCGGTGGCGATGACCAGGCCCTGCTTCAGTCGCGGCAGGTGCGTCAGGGCGTGCAGCCGGTCCGAGACCAGGGCGCGCGGCGGCGAGACGATGTCGTAGGGCAGCATTTCCCGTTCGGGCACGTTGATCAGCGGCACCGCGCCGTCACTGAAGAATCGCAGTGCGGCGACGAGGCGATCCGCCTCGCGCGCGTCGGCGACCAGCGCCAGGACGGGTGCATCGCTGCGCAGGGCGAGTTCGGCCAGCGCCAGCGCCAGCGCGGCCTGCGGCAGGCGCGGCCAGCGCCATGTGCCGGTCGCGGGCCGCGCCGGCAGCAGCGGCAGGAGGAGGGGGTCGGGAGACGTCATGGCGTGCGTATTGTACTTTCCGCGCCTTGCGAGCCCGGCGAAACGACGCCGGCCAAGGCGGGGACCCCGCGCAGTCGCAAGGAAACCGGAGACCGGGACCGACAAAATGCGGGAGCGGTCGTCGCGAACGGCTTCCCGGGGTACCGCCGTTCGCGGCGGAGACACCCCGGCGAAAGCCCGCAGGGGGGCGAGCGACCCGTTCCGCAGGGCACGGTGCCGCCGCGGTGCGGCGGCACCGTGCGCGGGGGCAACGAAATGTCATCCGGGGCCGGCAATTTGGTACCATGAATTCCCGGTTGACAGCAGGCACCGGTACCGTCGTGACACGTTTCGTATTTGTGACTGGCGGGGTGGTGTCCTCGCTGGGCAAGGGTATTGCATCGGCATCCCTGGGGGCGCTCCTCGAAGCGCGCGGGGTCAAGCCCTCCCTGGTCAAACTCGACCCCTACATCAACGTCGACCCGGGCACGATGAGCCCGTTCCAGCACGGCGAGGTGTTCGTAACCGAGGACGGGGCGGAAACCGACCTGGACCTGGGCCACTACGAGCGCTTCGTGCGTACGCGCACGACCCGCAACAACAATTTCACCGCCGGGCAGATCTACGAATCGGTGATCCGCAAGGAACGCCGGGGCGACTACCTCGGCGGCACCGTGCAGGTGATCCCCCACATCACGGACGAGATCAAGGCCAAGATCCGGCTCGGTGCGGACGCGGCCGACGTATGCCTGGTCGAGATCGGGGGCACCGTGGGCGACATCGAGTCGCTGCCCTTCATGGAGGCGATCCGCCAGATGGGCGTGGAACTGGGCCGGGACAACTGCGTGTTCCTGCACCTCACGCTGGTGCCCTACATTGCCGCCTCGGGCGAGATCAAGACCAAGCCCACGCAGCATTCGGTGAAGGAGCTGCGCTCGATCGGCATCCAGCCCGACGTGCTCATGTGCCGCACGGCGGAGCCGCTGCCCGTGGACGCGCGGCGCAAGATCGCGCTGTTCACCAACGTACCGGAAGAAGCCGTGATCTCCGGGGTGGATGCGGCCGACATCTACGAGATACCGCTGTTGCTGCACGGCGAGGGCCTCGACGACATCGTGGTCAAGCGCCTGCACCTGGACGCGGGGCCCGCCGATCTTTCCGCGTGGAAACGCGTGGTGGACACGCGGCGCCATCCCCGTAACGAGGTCGATATCGCAATGGTCGGCAAGTACGTCGACCTGGCCGATGCCTACATGTCGCTCAACCAGGCGCTGGCGCACGGCGGTCTGGCCGGTGCCACCAAGGTCAATATCCACTACGTCGACAGCGAAGTGGTGGAACAGGAAGGTACCGGTGCGCTGGAGGACATGGACGCGATCCTGGTGCCCGGCGGTTTCGGCGGGCGCGGCATCGAAGGCAAGATTCGGGCCGTAGAGTTCGCACGCCGCAATGGCGTGCCCTACCTCGGCATTTGCCTTGGCATGCAGGTCGCGGTGGTCGAATACGCCCGCCACGTGGCCGGGCTCGAGGGCGCGCACTCCACCGAGTTCCGCCCCGACACGCCGCATCCGGTGATCGCGCTCATCGAACAGTGGCAGGACCGCAGCGGGCGGCTCGAGCAGCGTGACGCCGAGGCCGACCTGGGCGGCACGATGCGTCTCGGGGCCCAGGCCAGCCACCTCGCGCCCGGCAGCCTGATCCACCGCATCTACGGGCGCGACGTGATCAACGAGCGCCATCGCCATCGCTTCGAGTTCAACAACCTGTACATGGAGCAGATGAAGGCTGCGGGCATGGTCTTTTCCGGCCGTTCCGACGACGGCCTGGTGGAGGTCATCGAACTGGCCGATCATCCCTGGTTTGTCGGGTGCCAGTTCCATCCCGAGTTCAGCTCCACCCCGCTGGACGGCCATCCGTTGTTCGAGAGCTTCGTCGCCGCGGCGCGCAAAGCGCGCGCGCAGCGGCGGGCACCCCGGGAGGCGGCGCGCGCATGAGACTCGGGGCGTACGAGGTCGGCAACGACGAGCCGCTGTTCCTGATTGCCGGGCCGTGCGTCATCGAGAGCGAGGCGCTGGTGATGGAGGTCGCGGAGACGCTCAAGCGGGTGTGCAGCGAACTCGACGTCCCGCTCGTATTCAAGGCGTCCTTCGACAAGGCCAACCGGTCTTCCATCGAGAGTTTCCGCGGCCCCGGCATGGAGGAGGGACTCAAGGTGCTCGAGCGCGTACGTGCGGACTTCGGCCTGCCGGTGCTGACCGACGTACACGAGGACACGCCGATCGACGAGGTCGCCGACGTCGTGGATGCACTGCAGACGCCGGCCTTCCTGTGCCGCCAGACGAACTTCATCTTGCGCGTGGCGGCAGCGGGCAAACCGGTCAATATCAAGAAGGGGCAGTTCCTCTCCCCCTGGGAGATGGGCAGCGTGGTGGAGAAGGCCCGCTCCACCGGCAACACCGGAGTCATGGTGTGTGAGCGCGGATTCAGTTTTGGCTACCAGAACCTGGTGGCGGACATGCGCTCGTTGCCGGTAATGCGGGCGACCGGCTGCCCGGTGGTATTCGACGCCACGCATTCGGTCCAGCAGCCGGGCGCGCTCGGCGGCCGCTCCGGTGGACAGCGCGAGTTCGTACCGCCGCTTGCGCGGGCCGCGGTCGCGGCGGGCGTGGCGGGCGTGTTCATGGAAACCCATCCGCGTCCCGAGGAAGCGCTTTCCGACGGGCCCAACGCCTGGCCGTTGCCGAAGATGGGGGACTTGCTCGCGGTGCTCAAGACGCTGGACACCGCGGTCAAGGCGCAGCCGTACGCAGAGTCCGAATGGCTCGATCGACCCGGCGACTGACGCGCTGGCTGGTGCTTGCCGCACTGGTAATCTGCTTCGTCCTGCTGCAGCGGGAACTGTGGGTTTCCGCGGGTGGCCTGCCGCATGGCTGGCGCCTTGCCGCCCAAGTGCAGAGTGAGCAGCGGGCGAACGCTGCCCTCAGCAAGAGCAATGCCCGGCACCAGGTGGAAATCAAGAACCTCGAGCATGGCACCACGGCGGTGGAGGAACATGCGCGCGAGGACCTGGGGCTGGTGAAGAAAGGCGAGACGTTCTACCAGATCGTCCGCGTGCCGCGTACCGCACCGTCGGCGGCGAGCGCGGAGTCCCCGCTCACCGCGCCGGTGCCGAGCACCGGCGCCGGCGGGGGCGGGGGCGGGCAATGAGCGTGTGGGCCATCGTGCCGGCGGCGGGTAGCGGGCAACGCTTCGGCGCCGGCGTACCGAAGCAATACCAGCGGATTGCAGGTAGGCCGATGCTGGCGCACGTTCTCGACCTGTTGCTTGGGGCGCAGGGCATCGAGGGTCTGGTGCTGGTAACCGCCGAGGGAGACGTGCGCTGGCGAGATTGCGTACCGGACGCCGCGGGGGGGCGGATCCGGAGGGCAGCCGGCGGCGCTACGCGTGCCGCCTCGGTGCGGTCCGCCCTGAGAGCGCTGGAAGGTACGGCGCAGGAGGACGACTGGGCCCTGGTACACGATGCCGCGCGTCCCTGCCTGGCGCCGGACGACCTCGCGCGCCTGATCGGGGAACTGGCCGGCGATCCGGTGGGTGGGTTGCTCGCGGCGCCGGTGGTGGATACGCTCAAGCGCGCCGACGGCGCCGGCCGTGTCGCGGCGACGCAGGACCGCGAGGGACTGTGGCGTGCACTTACGCCGCAGATGTTCCGCTACGGCCTGTTGTGCGCGGCGCTCGACGGGGCGATCGCGGCGGGTGTCGAGG
>JBJKSR010000268.1:0-10235 GCA_046703965.1 Gammaproteobacteria bacterium
GAATTGCGCCCCTACTGCGTGGTCGAGCGCGCCCGGGTGGGTACGCAATCCGTGGTCGGTCCGTTCGCGCGGCTGCGCCCGGGTACCCAACTCGGTGAGCGTGCACACGTGGGCAATTTCGTGGAACTCAAGAACACGCGCCTGGGCGCGGGATCCAAGGCCAATCACCTTGCCTACCTCGGCGACGCCGAGGTAGGGAGCGAGGTCAACGTGGGCGCCGGGGTCATCACCTGCAACTACGACGGCGCGAACAAGCACCGGACGGTGATCGGAGACGGGGTCTTCATCGGTTCCGACTGTCCCCTGGTGGCACCGCTCACGATCGGCGAAGGGGCGACGATCGGGGCCGGTTCCACGGTGACCGACGACGTGCCGGCGGGTAAACTGGTGATCGCCCGGTCGCGCCAGGTGACGGTCGACGGCTGGGAACGCCCCCGGAAGAAGTGAGGTGCGGACATGCCCCGTCGTGCTGACGGGCATCCATTTCAGGCCGGGACCCGCAGGGGGCCGGGCATCGACGGGAGAGACGCATGTGCGGGATAGTGGGCGGCGTGGCCGAGCGCGACCTGGTTCCGATCCTGATCGAGGGGCTGCGTCGGCTCGAATACCGGGGCTATGATTCGGCCGGCATCGCCGTCGTCGACGACGAGGGCGCCTTGCGGAGAGCGCGCGCGGTAGGCAAGGTCGCGGAGCTTGCCACGCGGCTGGAAGCATCGCCGTAGAGCGCACGTAAGGGTATCGCGCACACGCGCTGGGCGACGCACGGCGCACCGCACGAAAGCAACGCCCATCCCCATTTCTCCCATGATCTGCTGGCGATCGTGCATAACGGCATCATCGAGAACTACGAGTCGCTGCGAGACGGACTCGCCGGCGACGGTTACCGGTTCGAGTCCGAAACCGACACCGAGGTGGTGGCCCACTGCATCCACCGCGAGTTGCAGCAGGGCGGATCGCTGGCAGAGGCGGTCGGCCGGGCGCTGCGCCGGCTCGAAGGCGCCTATGCGCTGGTCGTGGTGTCGCGCGACGAACCGCAGAGCCTGGTGGCGGCGCGCATGGGTTGCCCGGTCGTCATCGGCCGCGGCATCGTCGAGAACTTCGTGGCCTCGGACGTGAGCGCGCTGCTTCCGGTCACCAACGATTTCCAGTTCCTGGAGGACGGCGACGTCGCCACCCTGACCCGGGAGGGGGTGGCGATCCGCTCCCTGGACGGGGCGGAACGGGAGCGTCCGGTCAAGCACAGCGCGCTGAGCGCGGACGCGGTGGAACGCGGGACCTACCGCCACTTCATGGAAAAGGAGATCCACGAGCAGCCGCGCGTGATCGGCGAGACGCTCGAGGAGCGCATCGTCGACGACCGTCTCCTCACGGCCGCGTTCGGCCCCGGCGCGGACGAGCTGTTCGCGCGTGCCCGGGAGGTGCATATCGTGGCCTGCGGCACCAGCTATCACGCCGGCATCGTGGCCCGCTACCTGATCGAGCAGCTTGCCGGCCTGCCGGCGCGGGTGGAGGTGGCGAGCGAGTACCGCTACCGGTCACCGGCGGTGGCGCCGGACACCCTGTTCGTGACCATCTCCCAGTCGGGCGAGACGGCGGATACGCTGGCGGCGTTGCGCCTGGCGCGCACGCTCGGCTACGTGGGGGCGCTGTCGGTCTGCAACGTGCCGGAGTCCTCCCTGGTCCGCGAATCCGAGCTGGTGCTGATGACGCGGGCCGGCCCGGAGATCGGGGTCGCCTCGACCAAGGCCTTTACCACCCAGCTGGTGGCGCTGATGCTGCTGACGCTCGCGCTGGGCCGGGCGCACGGCATGAGCGGTGAGGAAGAAGCCCGACTGGTCCGGCAACTGCGCCGTCTGCCCGCGGAAGTGGAGGCCCTCCTCCAGCGCGAGGCCGAGATCGCCCGGCTGGCCGAGCTGTTCGTCAATCGCGAGCATGCCCTGTTCCTGGGGCGGGGGCTGGCTTACCCGATAGCGCTGGAAGGGGCGCTGAAGCTCAAGGAGATCTCCTATATCCACGCCGAGGCGTACCCGGCCGGCGAGCTCAAGCATGGCCCGCTTGCCCTGATCGACGAGGCCATGCCGGTGGTCGCCTGCGCGCCCAACGACGACACCCTGGACAAGATCCGTTCCAACCTGGCCGAAGTCAGAGCCCGCGGCGGCGAGCTGCTGCTGTTCGCGGGGCGGGAGTCGGGGATCGAGCCGGGTCCCGGGGTGCACGTCATGACCCTGCCCGCCGAGCATGGGGTGTTTACGGATCCCGTCCTGTACACGGTGCCGCTGCAGTTGCTCGCCTACCATGTGGCCGTTCTCAAGGGCAATGACGTCGACCAGCCGCGCAACCTGGCGAAGTCGGTGACCGTCGAATAGGTATCCGGCCGCCCAAGGTGCCACAATAGGCGGGTTGAATGGAGGCTGCCGCGCCGTGATTGAACGTTCCCTGGCATGGACGAGGTCCGCAGCGCCCGGCGTCGCGGGCGCACTCCGCGTATTGGCGCGACGTGTGCTGAGGGCGTTGGTCCATCCGCTTTACTGGCTCTACGAGTGGCGCCTGGAGCGCAGGCTCGATCCGGCGGCGATGCCGGAGCACATCGGGCTTATCCTCGACGGCAACCGCCGCTACGCCCGGGGCATCGGCCTTGACGTGCGACACGGGCACCGGTTCGGCGTGCGCAAGCTGAAAACCTTCCTGGAATGGTGTCTGGAATATGGCGTACGCCATGTCACGCTGTTCGTGTTCAGCACGGAAAACTTTTCCCGTGCTCCGGAAGAGGTGCGTTATCTGCTCGATCTGTTCGTCAGGGAAAGCGCGACCCTGCTGAACGACCTGCGCCTCGATGCCGAGCAGGTTCGGGTTAAAGTCATAGGTCAGCGTCACCGGTTGCCGCCGCATGTCCTGGAGGCCACCGAGGCGCTGGAGCTATCCACCGCCGAACACGAGGGCATGCTCCTCAACATCGCCCTGGCCTACGGGGGGCGCGAGGAGATCACGGATGCGGTCCGGAGCATACTGGAGGAAGCGGTGGCGGAAGGCCGGTCCCTCGAGTCGGTGGCCGCCGAACTCAGTGCCGACCAGTTGAGCGATCATCTGTATACGGCGGGCGTGCCGGATCCGGATTTCATCATCCGCACCAGCGGGGAACAGCGCCTGTCGGGGTTCCTGCTGTGGCAGTCCGCGTACAGCGAGTTCTACTTCTGCGACGCCCTCTGGCCGGACTTCAGACGGGTCGATTTCCTGCGCGCGGTGCGGGATTACCAGCGCCGCGAACGCCGCTACGGCAGCTGATAGGGTGATAAGGGGGGATATGGTGGCCAGGGACAGAATCGAACTGCCGACACGAGGATTTTCAGTCCTCTGCTCTACCGACTGAGCTACCTGGCCGCCGTGAACATGAATAAAAAGCCGCGATCCGACGCTGTGTGCCCAACGCCAGCCACGGCTGGGCCGTATTAAACCGTTTTGCATGGCCTTTAGTCAAGCCTGTGCTGCCCTGCGGGCAATAATCGCTACAATGTCCTACGGGATGGGTCCCCGCCCCAAGGAGGCAGGGTGAGCGAGACTGCAAGCGCAACGCGCCCGCGAATTCGGCGCGAAGGCAATACGGTTTACCTGGGCGGTACGTGGACGGCGGCCACCCTGGAAAAGGCCTACGCGGAAGCGCAGCGCAAGTTGCCGCCGGAGGGCGTCATCACGGTGGATTTCTCGGGCGTGATCAAGCTCGATACCTCGGGTGCCTGGTTCATCGATCGGGCGCTGCGCGCGTTGCGCGAGGCGGGACGCGAGGTCAACTTCGTCAACATGGGTCCGGGAGCGCGGAGTCTGCTGGCGATGGTGGACGAGCAGCCGGATCCTCGCGAAATCCGCCTCACCCGTCCGCATTTCACCTTCCTGCAGCGCACCGGGCATGCGGCCGTCAAGGTGATTGACAATGCCGTGGACTACCTGTCGTTCCTCGGCGAGACCGTCTTCCACTGGGGCCAGGTCTTCACCCAGCGCAGGCACTGGCGCCTGCCGATGTTCTTCACGCATCTCGAGCAGACCGGGGTCAATGCGGTACCGATCATCGGGCTGCTTTCGTTGCTGATCGGCGTGGTCATCGCCTACCAGGGGCTGTATCTGCTGCAGAACTACGGGGCCACCAACCTGGTGGCAAAGCTTGCGGGCTTGACCATTCTTCGCGAATTGGGACCGCTGATCGCCGCGATCGTCGTCGCCGGCCGTACGAGTTCCGCCTTCACCGCCGAGATCGGGGCCATGCGCGTATCCGAGGAAATCGACGCCATCGTGGCGATGGGGCTGAGCCCGGCGGAAATGCTGGTGTTGCCGCGTCTCTTCGGCCTGCTGATCGCGCTGCCGCTGCTGACCGTGCTGGCCGATGCGGCCGGGCTGCTGGGCGCCGGTCTCACGGCACATTTCGTTGGCGGGATCGTGCCCGAGGCTTTCGCCGCCGAGCTTGCCCGCGGGGTGAAGGTGAGTACGGTGCTGACCGGATTGGCCAAAGCACCGGTGTTTGCCCTGGTGATTGCCTCGCTGGGTTGCTTCCACGGCTTCCGCGCCGAGAGCAATGCGGAAAGCGTGGGCCGGCGTACGACGCGCAGCGTGGTGCAAAGTATCTTCTTCGTCATCGTGATCGATGCCGTGTTTTCGGTCGCCTACAGCATGCTGAACATATGAGCGAAGTCGCCGTCCCCGAAGCGCCCGTCGTGCGCCTGCGCAACGTGTCCACCTGGTTCGGGCACCACATCGTTCACGACGACATCAGCCTCGACGTTCGCCGCGGCGAAATCGTGGCGCTGTTGGGCGGCAGCGGCAGCGGCAAGACCACCCTGCTGCGGGTGATGGCGCTGCTCCACCGCCCGCAGGCGGGCACCGTCGAGTTGTTCGGCCAGCGCCTGGGGCGGGACGGGTCCGAGATACAGGCACTGCGCGCCCGCATGGGCTACATGTTCCAGTTCGGCGCGCTGTTCGGAGGCTTTACCGTACGCCGCAACGTGGGATTCCCGCTGATCGAGCACACTTCGTTGCCGACGCGCCTGGTCGAGGAGATAGCCCAGCTCAAGATCCAGCTCGTGGGGCTGGACCCGGCGGTCGCGGGGCTGATGCCGAGCGAATTGTCCGGCGGCATGAGAAAAAGGGCCGCCCTGGCGCGCACCCTGGCCCTGGACCCGGAATTTCTGCTGCTCGACGAGCCGGGCTCCGGGCTCGACCCGGCCAGCGCGCGTTCGCTCGACGAATTGATCGGCCGCCTGCATGCCGCGCTGGGCCTGACCGTGGTGATGGTGACCCACGATCTGACCTCGGTCCAGCGCCTGGCGGACCGTGCTATTCTCTTGCATGAAGGCAGTATTCTCGCCGACGGGTCACCCCGCGAGTTGCTCGCAAGCGAGGATCCGCGGGTGCGCTATTTCTTCCAGCTGGAACTGAAAAAGAGCCAGTCGGTGTCATCCGCCATGGCAACCCCGGAGGTTTGATGGAGCATCGCGTCAGCTATACGGTTATCGGCGCCTTCGTCCTCGTCTTCTCGGCGCTGCTGGTGGCCGGGTTGCTGTGGCTGGCCGCCGGCGGCGCCGCGGGACGCTACACGGACTACGTGATCTATCTGAAGTCCGGCGCGGGATCGCTCGACCGCAATTCGCGTGTGCAGTATCACGGCGTCCCGGTGGGACGGGTCGAGCGGGTCAGCCTCGATCCGAACAATCCGACCCGGGCCCGGGTGATGCTTGCGATCCGCGAAAGCGCGCCGATCAAGGAGGATACGCGTGCTGAAGTGGACACGCGCGGCGTGACCGGCACGGGCTTCGTCAGCCTGAGCGGCGGCTCCCCGGGCTCGCCCCCGCTGACGGCGAAGCCGGGGGAAGAGTATCCGGTTATTCCGACGCAGGTCTCGAGCGTAACGTCGTTGACGACCGCCGCCGAGCACGTGGCCGGCAACATTATCAAGGTCGCCAAGCGCCTGAACCGGGTTCTCAGCGACAAGAACATCCAGTCGATATCCGACAGCCTGAGCAACATAAAGACGGTAACCAGGCGCCTCGCGGAACGCTCCCGTGATCTCAGCCAGGCCCTGCAGAATCTCAATTCCACTCTGGCCAATACCCGCGAAGCCAGCAAACGGTTGCCGGATCTGATCGACCAGGTGCAGAAGACCGTTACCCGATTCGATTCGGTCGCCGGACGGATCGGCGATGCCGCGGGTGGTGTAGACAAGACCACGACCCGCCTCCGCATGCTGGCGCCGCAGGCGCAGAACCTGCTCCAGCAGCTGTCCCAGGCGAGCAACAGCCTCGACGAGCTTGTCGAGGAACTCAAGCGCCAGCCGAATAGCCTGCTGTTCGGCAAGCCCGCCCACTCCGGGCCGGGCGAACACCCACCGAATGGCTCGGGAGGATGAACATGCGTCGACTGATCCTTTGTTCCGCGATCCTGCTGGTTTCGGGCTGCGGGCTGCTTTCCCAGCCCAAGCCGCAGCCCATGACCCAGTATCAATTGACGCCGGTACCGGCGAGCGCGGCCCCCGTGGCCAATGCGGCAACCGGAATGGCGCCGGCGCCCTGTACGAAGGTGCTGCGTGTGCGCAGCGTGCAGGCGAATCCGCCCTATGCCAGCGACAGCCTGCTCTACAGCGAAACTCCGCAGGTGCTCGACAGCTTCGCCTGGCACCGCTGGGCGACGCCGCCGGCGAATATGCTGACTTCGGATATTCTCGGCGTGGTGTCCGGCAGCCGCCTTTTCCGGGCCGTCCTGGGTCCCGCGGACCCGGGCGAGGCCGATCTGGTGCTGGCGGTTCGCATGGATAGCGGCCCCCTGCAGATCTTCTCCGGTAGCAAGGACGGATCGCGCCGAAGCACCGAGCAGTTGACCTACACGGCCACTCTGACCAACACCGGCAACGGCCAGGTCGTCGGAACACGGGTGTTCTCGGCGTCGCATGCCGCGGATCCCACGCCCTACGGCGGCGTCAAGGCGGCCAACGCCATCGTCGCGCGGTTGAACGGCCAACTCCTGTCCTGGCTGCGGGAGATGAGCACGGGTACCGCCTGCAAGTAGCCGGGGTGATTCGAGCCGGGCCGCCCGGCCCGGGCCGCAAGGCATTTTGACAGCATCCGGACTGCCGGTTAGGCTTGGATCATGGCAGTTAATACGCGGGATGTCGCTACCGATACGCCGGCGGTGCGTTTCCGCCGTGTGCGCGCTCGAAGCGTGGAGCTGGCGGCGGGCCTCGCTCCGGAGGACACGGTGGTGCAGACGATGCCCGACGTGAGTCCCACCAAGTGGCACTTGGCGCACACCACCTGGTTCTTCGAGGAGTTCGTCCTCGCCGCCTTCGTCGACGGCTACCGACGCGTTCACGAGGGCTACGCCTATCTGTTCAACAGCTACTACGACCAGGTCGGTCCGATGCACCTGCGGGCCCATCGCGGGTTCATTACCCGCCCGACCCTGGCCGAGGTGTTCGATTACCGTGAGCACGTCGACGCTGAGGTGGCGAAACTGCTCGCGGCGCCGCCGCCCGGTGTTGCCGAGCGGGTGGATCTGGGCTGCGAGCATGAGCAGCAGCACCAGGAATTGCTGGTTACCGACATCAAGCACGTGCTCGCGCAAAACCCCCTGGCGCCGGCTTGGCGGTCGTTGCCCGTGGCGGATCCGTCGCCCCCTCCCGTTCTCGGCTGGCAGAGCCACCGGGGCGGCGTGGTCGAAATCGGCCATACCGGCGGCGGGTTTGCCTTCGACAACGAATCGCCCCGGCACCGCGTGTACCTGGAGCCGTTCGAACTGGCCGATCGTCCCGTAACAAACGCCGAGTTCGCCGAATTCATCGCCGACGGCGGCTACGACTCAGCGGCACTGTGGCTGGCCGACGGCTGGGCGCGCATCAAGGCGGAGGGCTGGCGCCGGCCGCTCTACTGGAACGCAGACAATGCCGAGGAATTCACGGTGGCGGGCGTGCGGGCGCTGGAGCCGGCGGCGCCCGTCTCGCATCTGAGCTATTACGAGGCCGACGCCTATGCCCGCTGGGCCGGTGCCCGCCTGCCGACCGAGGCAGAGTGGGAAACGGTGGCGGCGGGCTCGACGCCCGATGGCAACTTCGCCGAGGGCGGGCGTCTGCATCCCGCGCCCTGCGGGCCGGGCCTGTGGGGCGATGTCTGGGAATGGACGGCGAGCGCTTACCTGGCCTACCCGGGCTACCATCCGCCGGCCGGGGCGATCGGCGAGTACAACGGCAAGTTCATGAGTGGCCAGATGGTGCTGCGCGGGGGCTCGTGCGCGACACCGCGTGGGCACGTGCGCGCCACCTACCGCAACTTCTTCTACCCCCATCAACGCTGGCAGTTCACGGGCCTGCGCCTCGCCCGCGATACCTGAGGAGCGCCCCATGGAAGAGCCCGGTCCGGCGCCGGTGCTGGACGACCAGACCCCGGAGCACGAGCACGAGCTGCGCGAACTTCTGCACGGCCTGACCCGGCCGGAGAAATGGATATCCTCGATCTATTTCTACGATGCGGCGGGCTCGCGGCTGTTCGACCGGATCACCGAGCTGCCGGAGTATTACCCCACGCGCACCGAGGTGGCGATCCTGCGCGCTCACGGCACCGAAATGGCGGGATCGATCGGGCCCGAGGCGATGGTGATCGAGCCGGGTAGCGGGGCCGGGGAAAAGGTGCGCCTGCTGCTGCGCGCCCTCGCGGATCCGGTGGCCTACGTGCCGATCGAGATCGCGCGCGAGCATCTGAGCCAGTCCGCGCAGTCCCTGGCGCAGGATTTCCCGCAACTCGAGGTCCTCCCTGTCTGGGCGGATTTCACGCGGGAGCTGGAGATTCCGCTGGCGGAGCGCGCCGCGCGACGCCGGGTGGTGTATTTCCCCGGCTCCACGCTCGGCAACTTCGAGCCCGACGACGCGGTGGCACTGCTCCGCAACTTCGCGGACATGGTGGGCCAGGGCGGTGCGGCGCTGATCGGCGTGGACCTTGCCAAGCGCGCAGAGCAGATCGAGCCGGCCTACAACGACTCGCAGGGCGTAACCGCGCAATTCAATCGCAACATGCTCACTCACCTCAACCGCCGCTTCGGCGCCGACTTCGATCCCGGCGCTTTCGCCCACCGCGCCTTCTACAACACCGACGACCAGCGCATCGAGATGCACCTGATGAGCCGGTGCGATCAGGACGTCCACCTCGGCGGTCGGACCATCCATCTCGATGAAGGAGAATCGATCCACACCGAATCGAGCTACAAATACAGCGACGGGCGTTTCGCCGCGCTGGCGGAGCGGGGCGGCTTCCGGCTGGTAAAGACCTGGAAGGACCCGGAAGAATTGTTCAGCGTCCGCTACCTCGAACGCATCTAGAAATATCTCTCGCCAAGACGCCAAGACGCAAAGGTGATATTTAGGAAATGCAATGCATATTTCATTAAGTCGATGCGTGTTGGGGATCGCGTTGCCTTGGAGTATTTTGCTTGTTGCCTGCGGCAAAGAGAAGGCAGATACCGAATGTTATTCTCCGGCGCACGCCGCTTCTGCATTTAGAAAAGCTATAGAGACACGGCATCCTGAATGGGATAGCGAATCAAAATTAAAAGTTGCACTGATGAATGAAGATAGTTCATGGAAAGCCTGGTTTGTATTGCCCAGTTCCACGATTGGTGGGACGGCCATAGGTCAAATTGATAAAAAACGTGCAGGGTATTCAATATCTCGCATGAGCAATGAATACCGAAGGTCGACGATAATGCGAACCTCTATCTGCCCCACCTTTGCGTCTTTGCGCCTCTGCGAGAGTATTTATTATTCGGGTTCCACGTAACCCTCGGGCTTTTCGGAGCCGGAGCCGAACAGGAACTTCTGCATTTCGTCCTTCAGGAACTGACGCGCCTTCGGCTCGACCGGCGTCAGGCGGTATTCGTTGATCAGCATGGTCTGGTGCCGGAGCCACTGCTCCCAGGCTTCCCGGGAAACGTTGTCGTAGATGCGTTGCCCCAGCTCGCCGGGGTAGGGCGGGCGGCTGAGGCCTTCGGCCTCGCGGCCGAGCACGATGCAGTGGACGGTACGGGACATGTCGGTTCCTTTCTCGGTCGAGGCATTCAGGCCGCGCGCAACCGGGTCTCGATGTAGCGCCTGATCGGCGCGGGCAGACCCGAGGCGAGCGCGGCCTCCGGGGACAACCAGCGTAACATCGGCGCCTCTGCAACCGCGCGCCTCGGCGCCTCGAGCGCGACGACCTCGGCGCTCAGGCGGAAAT
>JBJKSR010000269.1:0-10072 GCA_046703965.1 Gammaproteobacteria bacterium
GAGCTGAGGCCCAGGGCCGCCGGCAGCGTCAACACGCTGGCGAGCGAGCCGACCAGCGTGACTTCCAGCCCGTCGACGATCCAGCTCGTGCCGAGCGCCGCGATCAGCAGGGTATGGAATCGCGACCAGCGCAGCCGGTCCAGCCGCGCGGGAATGTCGGTGCTGAAGGAGCCCTCCGCCATGCGGCCATCATACGAGGCGGCGACCTGCTCCTGCTAAAATTTGCTCATGCCCGACGCACTCCCCACCGCCCTCCTCGACGGCGAGTTGGTCCCGACCGCGGACGCCCGCGTGTCGCCGCTCGACCGCGGCTTCCTGTTCGCCGACGGGGTCTACGAGGTCGTGCCCTGCTACGGCGGCAGGCCGCTGCGCCTCGACGCGCACCTCGAGCGCCTCGCGGGCAGCCTGCACGGTCTCGGCATGGACAGCCCCTACCCGCACGATCGCTGGCGCGAACTTTTCACCTCGCTGGTGGAGGCCAACGGCGGCGGCGACCTCGGCGTGTACCTGCAGGTGACACGCGGCACCGGCGCCGGGCGCGACTTCGTGCCCCCGCCGGGCATCGTGCCGACCGTGTTCGGCTTCGCCTGGCGGCTGACGCCGCCCACGGGCGAGCAACTCGAACGCGGACTGGCCGGGGTCACACTCGAGGACATCCGCTGGCTGCGCTGCGACATCAAGTCCACCGCCCTGCTGGGTGCGGTCATGCTGAAGAGTGCGGCGGCCGAAAGGGGCGGCGACGAGGCCATCCTGGTACGCGACGGGCACCTCGCCGAGGGCTCGTCCAGCGCCATCTTCGTGGTGAAGGACGGGCGGATCGCCACCCCGCCCGCCAGCCGCGAGCGGCTGCCGAGCATTACCCGCCAGGTGGTGGGCGACGTGTTGGACGCGCTCGGGCTGCCGCTGGAGGAACGCGAGATCCCCGCGGACGCACTCACTGGAATGGACGAGATCTGGATCGCCAGCGCCACGCGCGAGGCCTTCCCCGTCACGCGGCTGGACGGCAAGCCCGTCGGCAACGGGCGGGCCGGGCCGGTGTGGAAACGCGTGTACGACGGGTTCCAGGCGCTCAAGCAACGCGAGTGCGGTGCATGAGCGAGCCGAAGAACCCGGCCGGGGACTACCCGCAGCGCGTGCCGCTGAAGGTCGTCGGCGATAACGGCGACGCCCTGCGCGACGCCCTCAACACGGCGCTCGCCCGGCACCTCCCGGAAGGCACGACGATCGAGTTCGAGGTCCGCGAAAGCAGCGGCGGCAACTACGTTGCGCTCACCGCCACCTTCGTCGCGGAAAGCCGCGAGCAACTGATCAACGTCTACACCGAGCTGCGCCAATGCGAGGCGGTCCGCTTCCTGCTGTGAACGACGTCCGCATCCGCCGCCTCGGCCGCGTGCCGTTCGAGCCGACGTGGAAGGACATGCAGGCCTTCACCGACGAGCGCGATGCCGACACGCCCGACGAGATCTGGGTACTGGAGCACGACCCCATCTTCACGCTGGGCCTGGCCGGCAAGCGCGAGCACGTGCTCGCGCCGGGCGACATCCCCGTCGTGCACATCGACCGCGGCGGCCAGGTTTCCTAACCTGGCCCGGGCCAGCTCGTGGTCTATCCGTTGCTCGATCTGCGCCGCCGTCATCTCGGCCCGCGCGCCCTGGTGAGCGCGCTGGAACAGGCGACGGTCGACTCGCTCGCCGAATGGGGCATCGATGCCCACGCCCGCCCCGACGCGCCGGGCGTCTACGTCGGTGAAAGGAAGGTCGCCTCGATCGGGTTGCGCGTACGCCGCGGCGCGAGCTACCACGGCATCGCCATCAACGTGGACATGGACCTGGCGCCGTTCACCCGCATCAACCCCTGCGGCTACGCGGGCCTGGAGATGACCCAGATATCCGAACTCGGCGGCCCCTCGGGACTCGACGCCGTAGCCGACGTCTTCCTGCCGCACTTTCTCGCTCACGCGGGCGACAGCAGTTAGGAAATCTCTGGTCTCTTCCGCCGCCGTCGGATGACCTGAAGAACCCCTCCAACGCCCCCTTCCTCACTGCGCGAGCAACGGGGAGGGTCCCGGAGCGCCGGCATCCTGCCGGCTTTCTTCCTCTTTATAAACTCTCGCCAAAAAGCCAAGGCGCGAAGAACCTGCGCACCATTCCTTCACAGTGCATTTTCGCCGGTACGGCGGAATGAATCGGAAGTTGCCTAGCTTTCTATTGCAAATTGTCGGGCGGCAGCAAGGCGTTCGCGGGTGCCGACGTCGTGCCATTCGCCGCGATAGCGTTCGCCGCTCAGGCGGCCCGCCGCGATCCATTTCTGCAGCAGCGGCAGCAGGGGCTTGCGCTCCGGCGCCTCGCCGGCGAAGAATTCCGGTCGATAGAGTCCGATGCCGGCGTAGGTCAGGCTCGTTGCGCCGTCTTCGCGGACGCGGCCATTCTGCAGGACGAAATCGCCGCTGTCCTTGTGGTCCGGGTTGTCGACCAGGACGAGGTGGGCAAGGTCGCCGGCCGCCAGTTCGGCCGGCTCGAACGGATAGTCGCAGAGCACGTCGGCGTTGACGACCCAGAAGGGGGCGTCGCCGAGCAGCGGCAGCGCCTTGACGATGCCGCCCGCCGTTTCCAGCGCGGCGTCGCCTTCGTCCGAATAGGCGATCGAGACCCCATAGGCGCCGCCGTCGCCCAGCCGCTCGCGGATTTGCCCGCCCAGCCAGGCGAGGTTGACCACGAGGTCACGGATGCCGGCGGTGCGCAAGCGCTCGATGGCGTGCACGATCAGCGGCTTGTCGCCGACCTCGACCAGCGCCTTGGGGACGCTGTCGGTCAGCGGGCGCAGGCGTTCGCCGCGGCCGGCCGCGAGGATCATCGCCCGCATCACTCGCCGCCCTCCACCGCGTCGAGCAGCGGAACCAATGCCTGGGTCTCGGCATACTGCGGCGCCACGGCGCGCAGGTAGCCGAGAAAGCGCGGGATCTCGGCGAGGTACTTGCGCTTTCCGTCACGGTGCGCGAGCCGGACGAAGATGCCGGCCACCTTCAGGTGGCGCTGCACGCCGATCAGGTCGAACCAGCGCATGAAGACGGCATCGTCCTCCGGCACCGGGAGGCCGGCCTTGCGGGCGAGCGCGAGATAACGCTTCACCTGCGCCGCGATCCAGTCCTCGTCCCAACCGTGGAAGGCGTCGCGGAACAGGGTGAGCACGTCGTAGGAAACGGCGCCGATCAGCGCATCCTGGAAATCGATGACGCCCGGACACGGGTCGGACACCATGAGGTTGCGCAGGATGAAATCGCGGTGGACGTAGACCTGCGGCTGCGACAGGGCCGCGTCCACCAGCGCGGCGCACACCGCGTCCCACTCGCCGCATTGCGCCGAGGTGAAACGTCGTCCCAAGTGACGTTCAACGTACCAGTCCGGGAACAGCGCCAGCTCGCGGCGCAGCGCCGCCTCGTCGTAGGGCGGCAACGCACCCGGCCGGGTGGCGGCTTGCCAGCGCACCAGCGCACCCAACGCGTCGCCGATCAACCCATCGGCATCGGTATCGGCATCGGCATCGGCATCGGAACTCCCACGCCCCAAAGCATCCAGGTAAGTCCGGGTACCCAGGTCCTCTAGCAGCGCGAACCCGCTGCCGGGCTCCGCCGCATGCACGGCCGGCACGTGCAGCCCCGCGGCACGCATCAATTCGGCCACCGCCAGGAACCGCGGCGTGTCCTCGTGCTCCGGCGGCGCGTCCATCGCGACCAGGCTGGCACCGCCGGGGCCGGCGAGGCGAAAGTAACGGCGGAAGCTGGCATCGGAGGACGCGGGCTCGAGCCGCGGCTCGGTGCCCAGCACCCCGGAAAGCCATTGCCGCAGTGCCTCGAGGCGCGGATCGGCGGGGGCCTTGGTTGCCTTCAAGTCTGTCATTATGCGATCTTACCGGTTAGCCGTAGTGTACTGCGCCGTAATTCCTGACTTTTTCAGAGTCGGCCACAAGCCTTGCCGTAGCTGGCTTGAAACGCGGGAGCCCTTGTCGAATGATGCCAACACAGTACCAGCGCACCGGCGACCCGGCCTGCGGCCGACCGGCCGCGCCCGCGAGCCGCTAGCGCCGGGCAGCTGTCAGCATGTCACCCGTTCTCCGTGGCCGATTGCTGGTTGCGTCGATGCTGTTGGCCGCCGGGGGCACCGCGGTGGGCCAGGCGCCGCCGGTCCGCCCGGGCGAGTTCAGCCTGTGCCCGGTCAATCCCGTCCTCGCGCCGATGCCGAAAACCGTCGCCGCGCCGGGTACGATCCGCTTCAGCGCCGACCACGGGAGCGCCACCGCCAACGGCGAGGCGCATTTCCGGGGCCGGGCCGTCGCCACCCGCGGCCACCAGCGCGTGTGGGCCGAGCTGATCGACTACTCGCGCAACACCCGCATCCTCGACGCCAGCGGCCACCTGCGCTATGCGAGCCCCAACCTGAACCTTACCGGCGAGCGCATGCGCTACGACTTCAAAACCGACCACGGCATCTTCTGGAACGACACCTACGCGCTGCCGTCGCGCCACGGGCGGGGCACGGCGCGGCGCGTCACCACCGAGGCCTCCGACAGGACGATCCTGAACGGGCTCACCTATACGACCTGCTCCCCGCAGGACCCGTCCTGGCAGTTGCACGCCAACCACGTGGTCCTCAACCACGACACCGAAATCGGCTACGCCACCAATGCCTGGCTGAGCTTCAAGGGCGTGCCGTTCCTGTGGACGCCGTACCTCTCGTTCCCGCTGACCGACGCGCGCAAGTCCGGCTTCCTGGCACCCAGCATGGCCCGCTCCTCGACCAGCGGACTCGACCTGGAAGTGCCCTACTACTGGAACATCGCGCCCAATTTCGACGACACGTTCACGCCTCGGCTGCTCGGCGAGCGCGGCTTCATGGCGATGAATACCACGCGCTGGCTGCTCCCCGGCACCCGCGGCCAGTTCCACTTCGAGTACCTGCCCCATGACCGCAAGGCCGACCGCACGCGCGGCCTCGCGAACCTCTACGACATCACGCAGCTCTTTTCGCACTGGCGGATCGAGACCAACCTGGAATACGTGTCCGACAATAACTACTACGACGACTTCGGCACCTCGCTGCGCCAGGTGGCACAGACGTACCAGACGCGCCAGGTCACCGCCACCTACCAGGTACCGAGCGGCTCCGCGTTCGTCAGCGTGCAGGACGAAGCCCCGCTCGACCCGACGATCACCGGCTCGCTGCGCCCCTACCGCAAACTGCCCGAAGTGGGCCTGGACTTCTCCTGGCCGGATTACCGCACGGGCCTGACACCCGGCCTGACGGGCGACTTCACCCACTTCGAGGCGCCGGCGCAGTTGGGCGGGCTGCGCAGCGACGTCCGCCCCTATCTGCGAGCGGGCTACGGCGGGGCAAGCTGGAATGTCACCCCGACCGTGGCGTTCGACGAGGACCACTACAACCTGAACGCGTTCGGCGGGGCGCCGGCGCGGACGCTCAACCGGGCCACGCCGATCTTCTCGCTCGACACGAGGTTCAATTTCGAGCGCTACTGGGGCAAGGGCGACTGGCTGACCCAGACCCTGGAGCCGCGCGCCTACTACCTCTACGTGCCCTACCGGAACCAGAGCGCCATCCCGATATTCGACACCTACCTGCCGCCGCTCGACATGGAGCGGCTGTTCTCCGACAACCGCTTTACGGGCCTCGACCGGCTGGGCGACGCGAACCAGCTATCGCTGGGCCTGACCACGCGTTTCCTGAACAACGAAAGCGGCCAGGAGCTTTTCACCGCCGGGGTCGGCCAGGCCTTTTATTTCCGCAACCGCGACGTGACCCTGCCCGGCGGCACGCCGCAGACCCAGGCGCGCTCCGACTATGTGGGCCAGATCACGACCAACCTGGGCCATCATTTGGTCACCCGGGTGGTGGGCGACTATAATCCCTATACGCACGATTTCGACCAGGGCTACGTCTCGCTGCAATTCCAGCCCGGCCCGTTCCAGGTCCTCAACGTAGGCTACCTGTACCGGCGCGGCGAGCTGAATCAGGGCGACATTTCCTTCGCCTGGCCCGTGGCCCGGCACTGGAGCGTGGTGGGGCGATGGAACTATTCGATTCAGGACCATCAAACCCTTGAGAACATGCTGGGCCTACAATATGACAGCTGCTGCTGGCGATTCCGGATCGTCGAGCGTCGCTTCGTGACCCTGAATGGTCAGGGTAATTCCGCCCTCTACCTTGAACTGCAGCTCAAGGGACTGGGCAGCCTCGGCAACCGATTGAGCAACTTCCTACATGACGACATTTACGGCTATGGCCAGAACCCCGAGTAGATTCCTTTTCGCACTGGTCCTGTGCGCCGGCGGCGCCACGGCATTCGCCGCCCCGACGGTGCCGGCAAGCGTGAGCGCAGTCAATCCGGCGTCGGCCGCGCCCAGCGCGACCGCCAATCTCCCCGGCACGCCGCTCGACCAGGTGGTAGCTATCGCCAACAACGAACCCATCCTGCAGAGCAGCCTGGACGCGGAACTGTCGTTGATCCGCACCCAACTCCAGTCGCAGGGCACGCCGCTGCCCTCGCCGGCGCAGCTGCGCCACCAGGTCCTGGAGCACCTCATCACCCAGAGCCTGGAACTCCAGGCGGCCAAGAACCAGGGCATCCAGGTCACCGACGATGACGTCAACCGCGCGCTGTCCACGATTGCCTCGCGCAACAACATCACGCTGGCGCAGCTGCCGCAGGCGCTCGCCTCCGCCGGACAAAGCTACAGCGCGTTCCGGCGCAACATCCGGGACCAGCTCATCACCCACCAGCTCGAACAGCAGCAAGTGGCGGCCAACATCAGCATTACGCCGGCGGAAATCGACAATTACCTGAAGACCGAATCGGGCAAGCAGAACGCCAAGATGCAATACCACCTGGCGCAGATCCTCATTCCGTTCCCGTCGAACCCGACCCCGAAGCAGGCCCGCCAGACCTTGAAAAAGGCGGAACAGATCGAAGCGAAGATCAAGGGTGGCGCGAGTTTCGCCGCCACCGCTGTCGCCGAGTCGGCCGGACCGCAGGCGCTCAAGGGCGGCGACCTCGGATGGATGTCGGGCGCCGAGCTGCCGACGCTGTTCACGGACGCCGTACCTAAGCTCAAGGTGGGCGAGATGTCCGCCCCGATCGCCGGACCCGGCGGGTACCATATCGTGAAGCTCCTCGATGAGCACGCGCCCAAGAACGAATCGGTGACCACCGAGTATCACCTCAGACACATTCTGCTCAAGCCCAACCCGGTGCGTAACCTGCGGCAATGCAAGGCACTCGCGGAGAGGCTGCGCTCCGAAATCGAGAGCGGGAAAATCACCTTCACCGAGGCCGCCAAGCAGTACTCCGACGATCCCAACTCGGCCGGCAATGGCGGCGACCTGGACTGGGAGACGCTGGATAACCTGCCCCACAGTTTTGCCGAGGTGGTGCCCGACCTCAAGCCGGACACCGTGAGCAAGCCCGTGCACACCCGGTACGGATGGCACCTGATCGAGGTGATTGGGACACGCAAGGCCAACGAGACCGAGGCCAAGCGTCGTCACCAGGCCTACCAGGTCCTGTTCCAACGCAAGGTCCAGGAGCAGATGGCAGAGTTCAAGCGCAGCCTGCGCGACCAAGCCTATGTCCGGATACTGGACAAGGCCGACGCGGGCAGCGGGAGCGGCAACTCGGGCCTGTGACCCGGCGCATCGCGCTCTCGGTCGGCGAGCCCGCCGGGATCGGCCCCGATCTCACGGTTCTCGCAGCCCAGCGTGCGCGGCCTTACGAACTCGTCGCCTATGCCGACCCCGGGCTGCTGAGTGATCGCGCCCGACAGCTCGGGCTGCCGCTGACGGTCGAAGTCTGCCGCCCCGAGGCCGTCCCGGAACCGGCCTCCGCCGGTACGCTGCGCGTGGTACCCGTCCCGCTCGCCGCGCCCGTCACCGTCGGCCGGCCCAATCCGGCGAACGCGCAAAACGTGCTGGAAGCGCTGGATGCAGCCGCCGACGCCTGCCTCGGCGGCTCCGCTGCGGCCCTGGTCACGGCCCCACTGCACAAGGCCGTGATCAACGACGCCGGCATCGCGTTCACAGGGCACACCGAATGGCTGGCGCGCCGCACCGGCGCGCCACTTCCGGTCATGGTGCTGGCGGCGGGAGCATTGCGCGTGGCGCTGGTCACGACGCATCTACCGCTGCGCTCCGTGGCCGACGCCATCACCGCCGAACGGCTGGCGGAAACGCTGCGCGTACTCGTCGCCGGACTGGAACGGGACTTCGGCCTCGCCCGCCCGCGCATCCTCGTCCTCGGCCTCAACCCGCACGCCGGCGAAGGGGGCCACCTGGGCGACGAGGAACGGACCGTCATCGGACCGGTGCTCGAGCAACTGCGCGGAGACGGCCTCCGGCTGGAGGGTCCGCTGCCGGCGGACACCGCTTTCGTTCCCGCGCATCTCGCGCATGGTGACGCCGTGTTGGCGATGTACCACGACCAGGGGCTGCCGGTACTCAAGCACGCGGGCTTCGACCATGCGGTCAACGTCACGCTGGGGTTGCCCATCGTGCGCACGTCGGTCGACCACGGCACCGCGCTCGACCGCGCGGGTGGCGGCCGCGTCGATGCCGGCAGCCTGGAAGCCGCACTCTCCCTGGCCGCCGCGATCGCGGGGCGGCGGACGGCATCGTGCTGAAAGGCGCGCCGCGCGCCAATAAACGGCTCGGCCAGCATTTCCTGCACGATCCGGCAGTCATCGGGCGCATCCTCGATGCGATCGACCCGCGCCCCGGCGAACACATCGTGGAAATCGGCCCCGGGCGCGGCGCGCTCACCGCCGGTCTCGCCGCCAGCGGCGCCCGGCTCACCGTAATCGAACTCGACCGGCGCCTGGCGGCCGAGCTTGCAGCGCGTGCCGACCTCGCCGCTGCGGACGTGCGGCGGGGGGACGCCCTCAAGACAGACCTCGCCGCACTGGCCGGCGACGGCACCATCCGCCTGGCAGGCAACCTGCCCTACAACATCTCTTCCCCGCTGCTGTTTCACTTCCTCGAGGCGGCCGACCGCATCGCCGACATGACGCTGATGCTCCAGCGCGAAGTGGTCGATCGCATGGTGGCCCGCCCCGGCACCCGGACCTACGGCCGGCTGACGGTCATGCTCGCCGCACGCTGCCGGGTGGAAAAGCTCTTTGTCGTGCGCGCCGGGGCCTTCTCTCCACCGCCCAAGGTGGAATCGGCCGTGGTGCGCGTCGTACCCCATGCCGTCCCGCCTTTTGACCCGGGCGACTGGTCCGTATTCGAGGAAGTGGTGCGGGCCGGCTTCAGCGCCCGGCGCAAGACCCTCCGCAATGCCCTGCGCGCACTGGCCGACGCGGCCGCGATCGAGGCCGCCGGCCTCGACGCCGGCGCCCGCCCCGACACTCTCTCGCCGTCGGACTACGCCCGCCTCGCCCTTGCCATCAGCAGCGGCGGCTGACACCGGTCCAACCTTCGCCCCCTGCCGCGGCCCGCGAAAGCGCCGCACGTCGAACGCGATTGAACCCACCCGGGTGCCGGTGCGCTAAACTGCCGGGCCATAATTCGCCGGCCTCGGGCCGGAACACCGCATGGAACAAGCCGGCACCAAACCCTCGCTGTTCGCCAACCGCGACTTCAAGCTGCTGTTCGGCGGCAGCACACTCTCGGCGCTCGGCGACCAGTTCACGCTGGTGGCGCTGCCGTGGCTGGTGCTGAAGCTCACCGGCGACGCAGCGGCGCTGGGCCTGGTGCTGGCGGCGATGGCCCTGCCGCGGGCGCTGTTCATGCTGATCGGCGGCGCAGTGGTCGATCGCATGTCGCCGCGTCGCGTGCTGCTCGGGTCGCGCACCGTCAACGCAATACTGATTGCGATCCTCGCCGCGCTGGTGCTGACCGGCCTTATCCACATGTGGATGGTGTACCTGCTGGCGCTCGGAATCGGACTCTCCACGGCGTTCGCCTACCCGGCGGGCTCGGCGATCCTGCCCCAACTGCTTGACCGCAGCCAACTGCACTCGGCGAACGCGCTGTTCATGGGCATGCGCCAGTTGAGCATGTTCGTCGGT